>DASXVO010000057.1 GCA_036504215.1 Vicinamibacterales bacterium
GTCTCGCAATCCCCCGCCTGACTGCACGACTGCGAGCCCGGCTTTGGGCCGGGCGCGCCCAGGTTGACCAACTGTCCGGGTTCGGGCACCGGCAGCGGGCGGAGCAGCATCTGGTCGAAGAGCGAGAAGATCGCCGTATTCGCCCCGATTCCGAGCGCGAGGGACACGATGGCGATGATCGTGACGAGTGGCGTACGAAACAGCGACCGGAGGGCGAAGGGAAGGCGGATCTTGACCATGATGGCTTAGACGGAACGGTGCGGGGTTTTGTTTGCTGTGAATCGCAGCAAGCGCGACGGCGGCCGGCATCACGGAACCGCTCGATGTCGGACGGCCGGCGGCGGATCGGGGACGGGTATAGGATCTGCCCATGCGCACGCTCGAAGGTCTCTGGCTGGATCGGACGGCCCGCGCCACGCTGCAGGATCAGTTGGCGAGGCAGATCAAGGAGTTGATTCAGCGGGGCGTCATCGCGCCGGGAGAGGCACTGCCCTCCACTCGGGAGTTGGCGACCGGGTTGAAAGTGTCGCGCAACACCGCGGTCTACGCGTATGACCGGCTGACGAGCGAGGGGTACCTCGAATCGCTGTCGCGGTCCGGCGTTTTCGTCAGCTCCTCGATCACGCTCTCTCGGCACTCGAAGTGGCCGCCCGGATCGATGAGCACATCCTTGCGCTCGCGGGTGGCACCACTCGCCATCCAGCTCGGAGCCCCTGCGCCCTTTCGACCGTGTCAACCCGACGTGGCGCTGTTTCCGCTCCTGATCTGGAACCGAATGCGCGGCCGAATCCTGCGAAGGGAGGGCAGGAACGTCCTGCACTACCAGGCGGCCTGCATCTCGGGCCTGCCCGCGCTCCGAGAGAACGTGGCCGCGTACCTGCGGGACAGCCGGGGTGTCCGGTGCGATGGGCGCCAGGTGGTCATCACGTCCGGCTCGCAGCAGGCGTTGTTCATCCTGGCTACACTGCTGTTGCGCCCGAGCGACCAGGTGTACATGGAAGACCCCGGCTACGTGGAAGCGCGGCTAGCCTGGCAGAGCGCCGGCGCGCGCATCCGGCCCGGGATCGTGGATGAACAGGGGCTCCGCCTGCCGGGGACACGTGCGGGCAGGGTTTCGCTCATCTACACCACGCCGTCGCGGCAGTTCCCGACCGGCGTGTCGTTGTCGCTCGCGCGACGTCTCGCGCTCATCGACTTCGCTGGCCGGACGAAATCCTGGGTCATCGAGGACGACTACGACTCGGAACTCCGCTACAGTGCGCCGCCGCTCCCCAGCCTGCAGAGCCTGGACCGAAGCGGCCGCGTCATCTACGTCGGCACGTTCAGCAAGCTGCTGTTCCCGTCGCTGCGCCTTGGCTACGCCGTGATACCCGAGCCGCTGCTGGACGGGTTCAACGAACTGAAGCACCTCATCGACGACCACCTGCCCCTCATCGATCAGGCCACGTTGGCCGAGTTCCTCGAGAGCGGCGCGTTCTACTCGCACATCCGCCGGTGCCGCAAGGCCTACGCCGAACGCCAGGCACTGTTCCTGCGCCTCTTCAAAGCCTCGGACCTCCCGCTTCGGTTCGAACACACGGACGGCGGCATGAACCTCACCGGCTTCCTGCCGGCGGGTACCGACGACGCGGCGTGGTCGGAGAAGCTGGGCCGGGCAGGCTTCGACGTGCCGCCGCTGTCGCGGTACGCCCTCGGCGCCACCAGACCGGGGCTCGTCTTCGGGTTCACCGCGTTCAGCCCCGACCTCATCCAGTCGTCCTTCGAGCGCATGTGCGCCGTCCTCCTGAGCGCGGGCCTCGTGACGCGGGCTGCCGGTCAGGACGCACCCTCCGACGTCCGGACCGAGCGGGCGGTCCGCCGCTCGAGGGCTCGGAACAGGAAGTAGAGCGGCACCCCGGCCAGAATCAGGCCGATTCCCAGAAGCGCCTGCCAGAAGTTGGCGACGAACGTGCTCACGACGATGCCGGCCGTCGCCACGAGGAAGAAGATCGGCGTCACGGGGTACAACGGGCACCGGTACGGGCGTTCGAGTTCGGGCCGCCGCCGGCGCAAGATGATCACCCCGGCCACTGCGAGGCCGTAGAAGATCCAGGACGTGAACACGTAGGACGTGAAGAGCTGCTGGAAGCTGCCGACCAGCGTGAACACGGCCGCCCAGGCGCCCTGCGCGATCGTCGCGACGATCGGCGTCCGGAAACGGGGGCTGAGCCGTGCGAACGAGCGGAAGAACAGGCCATCGTTCGCCATCGCCCAGTTCACGCGCGGCGCGCCGAAGATGATGCCGTTCATCGCGCCCAGGATGGATACGGCGATCAAGACCGACATGAGCAGGGCCGTGCCCGCACCGAACGCGTGCTCGACGGCCGCCGCCGCGACGCGGTTCGTCCCCCGAATCAGGTCCGGCGGCAGCACCGCGTAGTAGGCGAGATTGACGAGCAGGTAGATCGCGAAGGTCAACGCGGTGCCGATGAGCAGGCTCCGGGGGAGCGTGCGCGATGGGTCCTTCACCTCGCCGGCCGCGAACGAGACGAAATGCCACCCGTCGTACGCCCAGAGGACGGCAACCAGTGCGACACCGAAACCCGTCCACGACACGCTCGCCCCCGAGGGCGCCGCATGATCGAGCAGTAGCGCCACGCTGCCGCGGGAATACAGGAGGACCGTCATCACGCCGAGTCCAGCCAGCTTCGCCACGGTCAGCGTGTTCTGGACCCACTTGCCGACGACGAGCCCGAGGCAGTTGACGCCGACGAACGCGGCGATGCACAGGATCTGGAAGACCTTCTGCTGCGCGGGGGTGAGGCCGAGAAGCGGGGCGGCATACAGGCCAATCGCCGCCGCCAGCGTGGCGATACTGCCGGCGTGGATCAGCGCCATCGCGCTCCAGCCGTAGACGAACCCGACCGCCGGGCCGTACACCGTGGTCAGGTAGACATAGAGTCCGCCAGCCGACGGCAACGCTGCCCCGAGTTCGCTGAGCGCCGCAGCCCCGCACAGGCTCAGCAGGCCGCCGAACGCCCAGACGCCCGCAACGGCGGAGAGCGAGTCGAGCTGCAGGGCGATGCTGCCGGCCATCAGGAAGATGCCGGACCCGATCATGATGCCCATGATCAGGGACACGGAGTCCCAGAGACCCAATTCCCGGGCCAGACTCGTCACAGCCACCGTGGACGCTGAACTCGAATGATTCTGTCTCGTCATGCCGTTGGCCTCCGCCCACCGGTTGTCGCCCGGCTCACACGGGGTTCGCGTCCGGCCGATCCATGTTGTAATGCCGTATGAGGTCCGCGAGCTCACGGAGCGACGGCTCGGTTCCCTCGTCCAGGCGACCGGCAACCGCGAGCGCGTCCCTCCGAGGTTCGTCCTGCCCGAGCTTGAACTTACCCTCGAGGCGTTCAATCTCCAACTCGAAGCCGACGATGGCGGGCAGCCGGCGCGTCACCTCCGATCGCGGAATCTCGCCGAGACTCCAGCCATTCGGGATCGGCGCTTCCATGCGGGCCACCAGCGTCCCGAGGCTCGCCTCGAGTTCGGCGTCGCTCTGCAGCCGCACGTGGCCGTAGCAGTGGACGGCCGTGTAGTAGTACGTCGACGGCATGTCGCGGCCCGGGTACCAGCTCGGCGTCACGTAGGTGTACGGCCCCTCGAAGATGGCCAGCGTCGGCGCCTGCGCGGCCGCCAGCGCCTGCGCGTGCGCGTTCGCGCGGGCGAGGTGGCCCACGAGGAGGCCGAATCGGCCACGTCTGCGGTCGAGCAAGAGCGGCAGGTTGGTGGCGAGCGGACCGTGTTCGCCGTTGGTGACGAGCCGCGCCCACGGGTGGGCGTCGATGAGATCGAACATCTCGTCGTTGGTGCGCGGTTTCCAGCTGGATCTGACGAACATGGCGTCTCCATCACCTCAACGCAGGCCCGTGGCATCTTCGCCCGGGGACTGGCCCGAGGAAAGGCCCAGATACGGTCGCGTCGTTGGGTCCAGACAAAAGGACGCTGGCACCATCCACACGTCAACAACTGGCTCTTGTGTGATACCACAGGCGATGTGACTATCCGCACGATCGTGGCACAGGCGTCGCCGGCACCGGCTGGCGCGTGGTGGTCCTCATAGCTGTCGGAAGTTTGTGTAAGGAGCAGAACATGAGAGTCGCAGTCGCAGTCGCCCTCCTCGCGCTCGGGCCAGCTCTTGTGAGCGCACAGGCCCCGACCGGGGCTAAGCGGGCCTCGAAGCCAGCCACGGTCGCCGATGGCTGCCGCTACGACGCCAAGCAGCCTCGCGTCCGTTTGACGGGCACCGTCACCGACTCGTCCGGCGCATCGATCCCGTCGGCGACTGTCACCTTGAAGTGCGGCAGTTTCCGGCAGGAGGTCCGCACGCTGGCGGACGGCCAATACAAGTTCACGGTGCCGGCCGGCCCGTACCAGATCGACGTCGATGCGTCGGGCTTCGAGCCCACGGCGGAGACGGTCGACCTCAAGGCGCCGGGCGATAAGCGCGACTTCTCGTTGAACATCGGCGGCTTCCAGAGCATCGTCACGGTGACCGCGCAGGGAGGGTTCGTCGCCACGACGTCGACGGCCGCCACGAAGACGGGCGCGCCGCTCATCGAAATCGCCCAGTCGGTCTCGGTCGTGACCCTGGACCAGATGACGTCGCGTAACATCCAGACGGTCAACGAGGCCATTGAGTACAGCGGCAGCGTCAGCGTCGACACCTACGGCACCGACGCGCGGTTCGACTACATCAACATCCGCGGCTTCAACCAGTCCACCTACGGCCTGTTCCGCGACAACTCCCGCTGGCAGAGCGGGACGGTCTCGGGCCAGGTCGATCCCTACCTGCTGCAGGAAGTGGACATCGTCAAGGGACCGAGTTCGGTGCTCTACGGCCAGAACACGCCGGGCGGCCTCGTGAACCTCGTGACGAAGCGCCCCACACGCGACACGCAGAACGAACTGGTAGTCAACTTCGGCTCCAACGGGCGCAAGCAGGTGCAGGGGGACTTCAGCGGGCCGCTGGACAAGGCGGGCCACTGGCGCTACCGGGTGGTCGGACTGTTCCGCGACAGCGACACGCAGGTGGACTACGTGCCGGACAACCGGAAGATGATCGCCCCGGCGCTCACGTGGGCGCCGTCACAGAACACGACGTGGACGCTGCTCGGCGACTTCCAGCGCGACAAGACCGGCTGGGGCCAGTTCCTGCCCTCGCAGGGCACGTTCGTCTCGAACCCGCACGGCACCATCGCGAGGAACTTCTTCACCGGCGAACCGGGCTACGACTACTTCAACCGCGACCAGTGGTCGGCAGGCAGCTTGTTCGAGCACCGGTTCGGCGCCTTCACCTTCCGCAACACGTTCCGGTACTCCAGCGTCAGCTACGACGGGAAGGACGTCTTCGGCGGCGGCCTGAAGGACGACCTCCGGACGCTCAATCGCTTCGGTTTCGGCAACACGCTCGACCTCTCCATGTTCACCACCGACACCCATGCGACGGCGAGAGCCAAGACCGGGATCGTCGAGCACAGCTTTCTGTTCGGTGTCGACTACTCGCGTTCCGAAACGACGCAGCTCAGCGCGTTCGCGTTCGCCGCGCCCATCGACGTCTACGCGCCGGTCTACGGGTCGAAGGTGCCGGATCTCTTCACCTACGCCAACGTGACGCAGCCCACGTCGCTCCTGGGCATCTACGTTCAGGACCACATGAAGATCGGCAAGCAGCTCGTGTTCACCGCCAGCGGCCGGCAGGACTGGACGCGCCTGACGAACGAGGACAACCTCGCCAAGACGACCGACACGCAGAAGGCGAACAAGGCGAGCGGGCGCGTGGGAGTCAGCTATCTCACGTCCGTCGGCCTCGCGCCGTACTTCAGCTACTCCACGTCGTTCCTCCCGATGCCCGGCACCGACTTCTACGGGCATTCGTTCCTCCCGACCGAGGGCGTGCAGTACGAGGGCGGTCTCAAGTTCCAGCCCAAGAAGTCGAATAGCTTCTTCACGGCCTCCGTCTTCCAGATCGCGCAGACCAACGTCATCGTTCCCGACCCGGCCAACGTGCTGAACTACCTTCAGCAAGGGGAAATCCGGTCCCGGGGCTTCGAAGTCGAGGGCACGGGCAACGTGGCCGAGGGGCTGAACTTCCATGCGTCGTACTCGTACCTGGGCCAGGAAGTGACGAAGACGACCGACGCGCCCGTGCTCGGCAAACGCCCGCCGCTGGCTCCGGATCAGCTGTTCGGCCTGTCCGGCGACTACGTGGTGACGTCGGGGGCGCTGACCGGTCTCGGCGTGGGCTTCGGCGTGCGCTACGTGGGCACGATGGCCGGCGACGCCACCAACACCATCGAGGTGCCGTCCTACACGCTGCTCGACATGTCGGCGCGGTATCTCTGGAAGGCGATGGAGTTCCAGCTGACCGCGACCAACCTGACCGACAAGGCCTACGTGGCGGTGTGCACGTCGGCCTCGTACTGCAACTACGGATCGGCCCGGAAGATCATCGGGTCCATCCGCTACCGTTGGCAGAAGTGGTAGGTCGTCGCGATGCGCGGTGAGGATCTCGACCCCGAGATCAGAGAGTTCGTCCGCCGGATGGGCGAGGCCTGGGCGCAACACCAGGGCCTCGCCTCGGCCTCCCCCTCCGAGGCGCGTCGCATCGCCGATCAGGTGCGCGCGCCCTGGACGCGGGGCGGGCCCGTCATGGCCGCGGTGACGGAACACCGCGTCCCCTGTGGAGACGGCGACGTCCGCGTGCGCTGCTACGTCCCGGATGAAGCGGACTCGATGCCCGGCCTGATCTACCTCCACGGCGGCGGGTGGACGCTGTTCAGTCTCGATACTCACGATCGCCTCATGCGCGAGTACGCCTCGCGCGCCGGCATCGTGGTGATCGGCGTCGACTACGCCCTGTCGCCCGAGGCCAAGTACCCGGTGGCTCTCGACCAGGTGTGCGCCGTCGCCCGTGTCCTCGGCAAGCGGGGCCGTGAGTTCCACGTCGATTCCCGTCACCTCGCGATCGGCGGCGACTCGGCGGGCGGGAACCTGGCCACGGCCGCGTGCCTTCGCCTGCGAGATGAGGGTGACGAGGGCCTGATGCAGGCGATGGTCCTGAACTACGGCGTGTTCGATCGCTGGTCGTCGCCCGAAGCCCGCGCGCGATTCGGCGGCGAGGGATACATGCTCGGCGCTGACGAGATGGAGGCCTTCTGGCGCAACTACCTGCGCGACGATCGGGACGCGGCAGATCCGCTCGTGTGCCCGGTCAACGCCGACCCGAGTCGCCTGCCGCCGGCGTTGTTCGTCGTGCCAGCCTGCGACCTGCTGACCGAGCAGAGCCTGCGGATGGCGGACCGGATGCGGGCGGCCCACGTGCCTGTCGACGTGCGCGTGTATGCCGGCGCGTCCCACTCCTTCCTCGAGGCGGTGTCGATTGCTCCTCTCGCCGATCGCGCACTGGCCGAGTCGGCGTCATGGCTCCGCGCGGCGCTGAACGCGGAGGGCGATCTGTCGTCGCGTGCCGCAGGAGAAAGCCGATGACCTCTCGCTTCGTGATCGCCGCCGTCGCGGCCTGGCTGGTCGCGGCCGGCGCAGCCGCGCAGACACCTCCGCCGCCCGCCGAGCCCGTGGGCAGCAAACTGATCGAGATCTACCGCCTCGCCCCTGGGCAGCACGAGGCCTTCCTCCGCGCCATCGCGCAGTACGACGAAGCCAACCGGCGGGCCGGCATTCCCCCGCGCCAACTGTACGTGCACAGCGACGGCGCGAGCTGGGACTTCCTGTTGATCCAGGACGCCGAGTACCCGGAGGGCAAGGGCCCGCTCGTCACCAAGGCGTTCAAGGACCTGGGCCTCCCGTCGGGCCCGCGGTTCTTCACCGAGTTCCGCAAGTTCATCACCGAGCACACCGACACGTTTGCGAGCGGCCCGACGACGGCTGCCGCGTATCTCGCCGCGCTCGACGCCACGCCTCGTGTCGCGGCCGACGGTGGAGCCGGCCCCGACACCGCGCACTACGAGTTGACCAGGACGGTGGCGCTCGGCGGCACGCCGCGGTGGGACTACCTGCAGGTCGATTCGCCGGCACGCCGCCTCTACCTCGCGCACGACGCGACGGTGGACGTGCTGGACCTCGGCACCCAGACCGTGGTGGGCCGCGTCAACGGGCTCGCCGGAGCCCACGGCATCGCGCTGGCTCCGGGCCTCGATCGCGGCTACGTGGCCAACGGCGACCGCCAGTCGGTCAGCGCCTTCAGCCTCGCAACGCTCCGCATCGTGGGTGAGGCGCGGACGGGCCGCGAGCCGGACAGCGTCACGTTCGAACCGATCAGTCGACGGGTGTTCGTGTGGAACGGCGGAAGCCGAGACGTCACCATCCTCGATGCCGCGACGCTCCACGCCGTCAAGACCCTGCCGCTCGGCGGCACACCCGAGTTCGCCGTGGCGGATGGCCGCGGCGCGGTGTTCGCCAATATCGCCGAGACGCACGAGATCGTCCGGATCGACGCGGCGGGCGCGACAATCGCCGCCCGGCTGCCGATTGCGGGTTGCGAGTCGCCTGGCGCGCTCGCCTTCGATTCGAGCCTGCGCCGCCTGTTCAGCGCATGCGGCAACGGCGTCCTGATCGCCCTCGAGGCGGATACGGGAAAGGCGTTGGGTTCGGCTCGCATCGGACGCGGCGCCGACGCCGTCGTGTTCGACGCCGCCGGGTCGCGGGTGCTCGTCTCGAGTGTCGACGGCACCATCGCCGTGATCGCCGTGAGTGCCGACGGGACGCTCCGCGAACTGCCTGGCGTGCAGACGCGGGCGACCGGACGCACGATGGCGTTCGATCCGGCGACCGGCACGGTCTTCGTTCCGGCGGTGGACATCACCGTGGACTGGACCGGGCGGACGGCGTCGTTCGTGAAGGACGGGCTCAAGCTCTACGTGTTCGAGCGCCGCGCCCCGTGATTTCGGTTTCATGACACGACCGCCCCGTTCGCGTAGCCGACACGCGGATGGCTGCGCGGTTCCTGCCCTTCCCTACTCACGCGGCAATCGCCAGGCAGTCGCAGGACGCCGCGGTTCTCGCCCGAGGTGACGGCCGCAACGGCAGCGGCCGGAGGATGCACATGACTGCTCCAGCGGAATCCGACGATGCCACGCACGTCGTCCCGGTCGTGTGCAACCACGACTGCGGCGGCCGGTGCCGTCTCGAGGCCCATGTGAGGGGCGGCCGCGTCGTCCGCATCACGACCGACGAGTCGCCGGATCTCGCCGACAGGCCGCAGCTCCGCGCGTGTCTCCGTGGCCGGGCGATCGGCAGCCGGCTGAACGACCCGAACCGACTCCTCTACCCGATGAAACGGGTCGGCGCGCGCGGGGAGGGCCGGTTCGAGCGCGTGTCGTGGGACGAAGCCATCGACCTCGTGACCTCTCGACTGCAGCGGGCGGTGAAGACCTACGGTCCGGGATCGGTCTTCATCCACCACGGCAACGGCGACGAAGGCGCCATCAGCGGCGTGGCGGCGGCACGGCGCCTGATGAACCTGATGGGCGGCCACCTCGCCTACTACAACAGCTACACGTCCGCGTGCCTGAACTACACGGCTCCCTTCATCACCGGCCGGCGTGACACGAGTTCGTACCAGACCCTGCCCCACTCGAAACTGATCGTCCTCAACGGCTTCAACCCGGCCGAGACGATCTTCGAAACGAACTCCTGCCACTACCTCGCGCGGGCGAAGGACGCCGGCGCGAAGGTCATCGTCATCGATCCCCGCCTCACGGAGACTGCGGCCACGTTCGCGGACGAGTGGCTGCCGCTGAAACCGACGACCGATGTGGCGCTGTTCGTGGCGATGGCCCACGTGATCGTCACCGAAGGCCTGCAGGACCAGGCCTTCCTCGACACGTTCTGTATCGGCTTCGACGAGCGTCACATGCCGGACGGCGTACCCGAAGGCCTGTCCTTCCGCAGCTACGTCCTCGGCGCGGCCGACGGCACGCCGAAGACGCCGGAGTGGGCTGCGCCCATCACGGGCATCGATGCCGCCACCATCAGGCGGGTGGCCATCGACTACGCCACGCACAAGCCCGCGCAGTTGCTGCAGGGATGCGGGCCCCAGCGCCACGCCTACGGCGAACAGTCCGTCCGCGCCGGGATCACGCTGGCGTGCATGACCGGCAATCTCGGCCGGCTCGGCGGCGGCTGGGGCGGCGGCGAGGGCGGCCGCAGCCTGGGCCTCCCGATCGGAGGCTTCCCGACGGGGACCAACGGCGTCAAGGCCAGGATCCCGGTGTTCCTGTGGACCGACGCGGTCGTCCGCGGGACGGAGATGACCGAGCGGGACGGCGTCAAGGACGGCCCGCTCGAGAGCAACATCAAGTTCATCTTCAACATCGCGGGCAATACCCTGGTCAACCAGCACGCGGACATCAACCGCACCGTGGCGATCCTCAGGGACGAGCGCCTCGTCGAGTTCATCGTCGTCTCCGACCAGTTGCTCACGCCGAGCGCCCGGTTCGCGGATGTCCTGCTGCCGGCGGACCACTCGCTCGAGCGCAACGATCTCGGGTCGCCGTGGACCGGCGAGCGATACGTCGTGTTCGGCAACAAGGTCGTGGAACCGCCTGGTGAATGCTGTCACGAGTATTGGTGGCTGAGCCGCGTGGCCGAGCGGCTGGGACTCGAGCCGGCCTTCACCGAGGGAAAGACGCGCGAAGACTGGCTTCGGCAGATCGTGGCGGAGGCGCGGGCGGGCGACGCGTCGTTCCCCGATTACGACGAGTTGCGAAGTCAGGGCCTGTACCGGAAGACACCGGAACCGTACGTGGCGTTCGAGAAGGAGATCGCCGATCCGGCGCATCACCCGTTCGCGACGCCCTCCGGCAGGATCGAGATCTTCAGCAAGACGCTCTACGACATGCAGCACCCGGAGATTCCCGGGGTGCCCAGTTACCTGGCGGCCTGGGAAGGCCCCGAGGCCGACCTCGTCGGCCGGTACCCGCTGCAGTGCATCGGGCCGCACGCGAAAACACGGATCAACTCCACCTACGACGAGAACGGGTGGATGGAAGAGGCCGAGCCGCGAACCATGTGGATCAGCCGTCAGGATGCGGCAGCGAGGCACATCGCCGACGGCGACACGGTGAACGTGTTCAACGACCGTGGCGCCCTCCTCGCGAGGGCGCGGGTCACCAGGCGTATGCGGCCGGGCGTCGTCTCCGTCCCGCAGGGCGCGTGGTACACACCGGACGAGCACGGCGTCTGCCATCGCGGATCCGTCAACATCCTGACCAGTCAGAGGCCGACGCCGCTCGCGCACGGGAATGGCCAGCACACGATGCTGGTGGACGTGCGAAAGGCGTGAGAAGGGAGGGCGCGTGCCCGTCGGACAGATCGCATTCCTGGTGGACACCACCAGGTGCATCAACTGCAAGACGTGCGAGGTGGCGTGCAAGGACGTCAACGAGGGGGTCGTCGGCGTGCGGATTCGGCAGGTGCGGACGTTCGAGGGCGGCGAGTTCCCCCGGGTCTTCGCCTACGCGATCTCGATGTCGTGCAACCACTGTGAGGACCCGGCCTGCGTGGCCGCGTGTCCGGCCGGGGCATACACGAAGCGGGCCGGAGACGGGATCGTCGTGCACGACCCCGAGCGGTGCATCGGCTGCCGCTATTGCACGTGGGTGTGTCCGTACGGAGCGCCGCAGTACGACGCGACGGCGGGCAGGATCCGCAAGTGCAACCTGTGCGTCGAGGAACTCGACCGGGGCCGACTACCCGTGTGCGTGACTGCGTGCCCGATGCGGGTCATCGAGGTGGGCAGGCTGGCCGATCTCGAAACCCGCCCGGGCGCCACGATGCTGATCCGGGGCGTGCCATCGCCCGATCTCACCAAGCCGGCGTGCGTGTACCTGATCCGAAGCGAGGCAACCGATGTCCGCTGACGCGAGACCAAGCGAGTGGCCGCTCATCGTCTTCACGCTGGGCGTGCAGTTTGCGTGCGCGGTCCTGCTGGCCGCCGTGACGGCCGACGTGCTCACGGGCGCCAACCACGCCGGCGCGGCACGTCCGCTGGGCGTGATGGTGTTTCCCTCGATTGCCGGAGCGATCCTCTGTTCGTGGTTCCACCTTGGGCGGCCGCGAGACGCGTGGAAGTCGCTGTCGAATCTCGCGCACTCCCGGCTCAGCCAGGAGGTCCTGCTGACGGGACTGTTCGTGGCTGCGGCGCTCCCGTACAGCGCGATGTGGTACGGCGGCATCACGGCCTTGCGCCCCGCGTGGGGCATCGCCACGGCGATGCTCGGGCTGGCGGCGATTGCGTCGGGCGCGTCGATCTACACCGTGCCCGCCAGACCCGTCTGGAATTCCTGGTGGGTGCCGGCGTCATTCTTCGGCGCGACGCTCGTGCTCGCGGGCCCTGCGTTCGCCATCGTCGTCAACGCGTCGGGCCTGCGGACGGTCCTGGACGTGCTGCTCGCCGCGACGATCGTGGGCAGTGTTCTGCAACTCGTCTCCGCCTTCGGGATGTTGACCGTCGCGACCGCGGTGGCCGGCCGACAGGCACGCGACGCGGGCATCGAGGAAGCGCCGGCGCTCAACGGGGCCGCGCAGCGGAGGACATTCGCCCTTCATCTCATTCTGGCCTGCGTCCTGCCCGCCGCCGTCGCCGTGTGGCTCTCGACGGTAGGCCGCGAGGACGCCGGGGCCGTGAACCGCGGGATCGTCGCGCTTGCGTTCCTGTCAGCGGCAACCGGCGCCACGCTCGGAAGACGGCTCATGTTCACCCTCGGCACCTCGATCCCGCGATTCTGAGATTCCGGAAGCCTTGGGAACAGATTGGCCTATTTCTGTGTCGAATCGTTCTTCAGCACCAATCGTCCCAGCATGATATTGGTTGGCGGTGCCTTGAAGGCGTCTTCGCTCAGCGGAAAATCCGTCGTGCGGGGGAACCCCTGCGGTCCTGTCTCTGCGATGAAGCCAAGGTTACCCAACGTGTCCGGGAAGATTCGGAACCTCAAGCAGGCGCCGAAATAGGACGAGAATGAGCGTTCTTGGCACACGTCCCTCCGTCAAAGTGCTTGTCTATTAGTTGCCTGGAGGCAGAACGAGGACCTGTCCGATGCCAGAGGCTACTTGCGTCTCTGCAGCCGCGCGAGTACGAATCGAAGCCCTGCGCCAGGACTCCCCGGTCGGCGAGGTATTCGTGAAGCTCCCGGAGCGCGGTCTTGTAGAGCCAGATGAATGGATTGAACCACTGTCCGATGGCCGCACACTGGATGAGCAGGATGTCCGGGGAGTGCCCCTGGCGGATGTGCGTCCGCTCGTGCGCCACCACCTGACCCAGGACCTGCTCGTCGCCGGCCGCGTACACCCACAGCAGCAACTGCTGCCAGTCCCACGGGCCGTGGGGCACCGGCATGTCGTCGAACGCCCTGGCCGGCAGCCGCGGGAGGGTCTTCAAACCGCCGCTGGTCACCGGGCCGTCGGCTTCGCGAGGATCACTGTCGACCGCACCGTTCCCGCGCGGTCGTGGCTCGCCGTCACGGACACCGTCGTGCCCGCGGGCGCCGCGACCAGCCACTCCACCAGCCCGCGGTCTGGTGTGCCGGGCGCGTATCCCCACCAGGTCGCCGTGGAGCGCTGGCCGCTGCGGCCCTCCAACTGCCCGAGCGACCGACGGAGTTCGCCTTCGATGAGGCGTGCGCCGGATGGCAGGGCGAGTTCGGCCACGATCCCTCCAACGACATGGCGGTCGAGCGCCTGCTGCGAACCGTTGGTCGGGAGCCAGCCCGAGTTCTCCAGGGCCAACCGGACGCGCCAGATGTCCTGGCCGACCGGTTGCGCGACGAGCGATCGGATCTGGATTCGCGGCGTCGCCAACCCCAGGTAGATCAGCCAGTCGCTGTGCGGCGCCACCTCCTTCTCGAGGCGGTCGAACGGGATGTTGTACCAGTAGCGGATCAGATCCCAGCCGCCGATCTCGACCGGCCCGAGCTGCGGGTGGTTGAACGCGTGCCAGCGGACGAACCCGTCGCCGCGAAGCTGCTCGTCACTCCAGCGGAGCATCTTCACCTCGTCGTCCACCGGGTGGAAGCCCCACAGCCACGCCGAGGCGTTCGTGCCCTCCAGCGAGATGCCGGCCGCGCGGAGCGGATTCCAGAATTCGGTGATGAACGAGTAGATGCCCTTCCGGTCGAAGAGCCAGCCGAACGCGCTCGGAATGTAGGCGTCCTGCTCGGTGGCGCGCAGGTCGAAGTACGACATCGCCGTGTAGCCCGTCAGCGCCGCCCCCTTCGCGGCGAGCGTCGCGTAGGTCAGGCGGTCGGACGATGCCAGCCGTTCGCCCGCATTGACCGGCGGCGTGAGGACCAGCCCGCCGAACGTGTGGCACGTCACGTGGGCGACGATATTGGGACGGCTCGCGATGGCGGCGATGTACGCGGCCACCTCGGGCTCCGAGGTCGGGTATGGGCCCGCCGGTGCGCTTCCGCCACTCGACCGCTGGTCACCGGGGAAGTTCTGGCCGAAGTCCAGCGACTCGATCGGCGGCGGGTCGGCGATCGTCTCGCCGTTGTAGTCGGTGATCAGGCCCTCGGGCAGCACGCGCCAGTAGTCGCCGCCGAACTCGTCCGGCTGGCGAGGGACGAGCAGGCGCGAATCGCCCGGATACGACTTCCAGGGGCCGTTCGGATCGCGCAGCCGCATGAAGACCGACCGGCCGTCACCATCGACGTCGCGGGCGTAGAGGCCGGGTTCCTCGGCGCCGCGCCGTGACGGCCGATCGACCGAGCGGATGAACCGCCCCTCGGTGAGCGTCGCCTCGACGCCGTCCGGGGTCAGGCGCGGGAGAACGTAGACCGTGCGCGTGTCGAGCAACTGCGTGACCCGTGCGTCGGTGCCGTAGTCGCGCAGCAGCCGCCAGACGAAGTGGAGCGCCGCGACGCCGCCTCCCCACTCGGCCGCGTGGGTGTTGCCGTCGACGACGAGTGCGGGCTTCTCGAGCGCGGGACCGGTGGCGCGGTTCGTCAGCGTGAGGAACCACATCTTCCGCCCTTTTGGCGTCGCGCCGATGCTCGAGAGATCGAGGAGCTCGGGCCGCGCCGCTGCCCACGCCTTCAGGAGGCTGGTCAGCTCGTCGTAGCGAAGGATGTGATCGAAGGGAAGCGCCGGCAGTGCGGCGGCGGTCCTGGATGCGGCGCCTGGTCCCATCGGTCCGCCCGTACCGGCGACAGGAAGCCCGGTGGTTCCCCCCTCAACCGTGGCGAGCACGCTGAAGACGGCCAAGATGACAATCCGTGCGTTGATCTGGTTCATTGCCGTGTTCCCGCTCTGCGCTACCCGACGGTCACTGTGGAGTGGATTATGCTCCCTCGGCGTGTGGTATCAGTAAAGGCCCAGATGCTGCACAATCGGTAGGTCCAGCGCGGGCCACGTCGGAAGCGGCGGGGCGAGGCAGCGGGTTTGACAGCGGGTCGGGTGAATTATAGGATTTCAATATGAGACTGCGTCTCATTCCCTTGCCACTTGTCGCACCCGAACTCACTGGACCCCGACCGTGAACCTGACCCGCGTCCCGACCTACGTTCCGCCAGTCGTCGTGCTCATCGCAGCGGCCCTCCTCGTCGCCGCCGTCCTCGGGATCCGCCTCGACTTCCTGTCGCACCCCGACCCCACCGCCCGACCGGCCGGCTCCGGCGTCGCCGCCGTCGACATCGCCGTGCTCGTCTTCCGCGAAGGCCTCGAGTGCATCCTCGTGCTGGCCGCCATCACCGCGAACATGGTGGGCCCCCGCGCCGCGTGTCGCCGCCCCGTCGCCCTCGGCGCCGCTGTCGCGTTCGCCGCAACCCTCATCACCTGGCGCGTCGCCGCAGGCATCGTGGACGACCTCTCGCAGAGCGTTCCCGCGCTGCACCTCCAGGCCATCACCGGGCTGCTGGCCATCCTGGTCCTTCTCGTGGTGATGAACTGGTTCTTCCACAAGGTCTACTGGACGGGCTGGATTACGCTCCACACCAACCGCAAGCGGGAGTTGATGAGCGCCGCGACGAACGGCCCCGGTGCGACCACCCGCCTCTGGTGGGGACTCGGCCTCCTGGGCTTCACCTCGCTCTACCGCGAAGGGTTCGAGGTCGTGCTCTTCCTCCAGAGCTACAGGCTCAAGCTCGGGAGCGGATCGCTGCTCTCCGGGGTGCTCGCCGGCCTCTTCTGCACCAGCGGCGTGGCCGTCCTGACCTTCCTCGCCCACCGCCGCCTCCCCTACCGGCAGATGCTCGTGCTCACCGGCGCGCTGCTTGGGATCGTGCTCCTCGTCATGGTGGGCGAGCAGGCCCAGGAGATGCAGCTCGCACGCTGGCTGCCGACGACCGAGATCGCCTGGCTCTCGCGCTGGGTCCCGGACTGGGTGCGTCTCTGGTTCTCCGTGTTCCCCACCGTCGAGACACTCACTGCGCAGGCAATCGCGGCGCTGCTCGTGCTTGGCTCGTATCTGCTCGCTCGCTCCCAGCCGCCCGCACGACTCAGGACGTCCTGAACCGGGTCCCACGCGGGACTCCCACCAGGCGTTGCACGAAAAATGCAGCACCTCTCGTGACGCTCAGCCGCACCCCGCCGTATGATTGGGTGCGTACTGTCGCCCGCTGTCCGCTGTCTCGCCAATCTCGAGCCCAGCTCCGGTTGTCCCGGTTCCCTCTTCACTGGGGCGCCCCCGCCAAGCGGCGCTCCCCCCATCTCGCGACAGGGAGGTACTCATGCGCGCGACTTGCACCGAGAAGGGTTTGACCGTCAACCTGATCGCCGGCACGCACGTGGTCCTGATCGCCATGAACCTGACCAAGGCCCGGGCGACGGGACTCCTCGGCTTCTCCATCGAGCGCACCGACCACACCGAGGGCGAGAAGTACTTCCTGAAGAACTTCCTGCTCTTCAAGGTCAACGACACCGGCGCCAAGGCCGACCACTCGAGCGACAACAACCCCTTCCAGGAGTTCCTCTGGGGCGATTACACCGCGAAGCCCGAGCACACGTACACCTATCGCGTGATCGCGAAGAAGGGCCGCCCCGGCCGGCTGCAGCCGGACAACGAGGTCAGCGTGACGGTCACAACCGAGAGCGAAGTGACCGACGACCACGCGATCTTCTTCAACCGCGGCGTCGCTGCGTCGCAGGCCTACGCGGACAAGTTCCACAATCAGCGGCCCGAGAAGGTCCCGAACAACGCCGCCTACATCTGGCTGTCGCGCGGCCTCGAGGAGGCGCTGCTGAAGTTCATCGGCCAGGCGAGCGGGCCGGGCTTCGGCCTTCGCGCCTGCATGTACGAGTTCAGCTATCCGGAGGTACTGCAGGCCTTCGGGATCGCGTCGCGCGCGGGCGCCGACGTCAGGATCGTCTACGACTACAACGCAAAGACGGTGAAGGACAAGTCCACGGGCCAGAGCCGCACGGAACGCGATCCGGGCGACCGCGACCTGAAGGCCATCACGACGGCCGGCATCACGGCGCTCTGCACGCCGCGCCAGCAGAGCGACAACATCTCGCACAACAAGTTCATCGTGCTGCTCGAGGGCAACCGGCCGGTGCAGGTCTGGACCGGCTCCACGAACATCACCGAGGGCGGAATCTTCGGCCACTCGAACTGCGGCCAGATCGTGCGCGACCCGGCCATCGCACGCGTGTACCTCGACTACTGGAAGCGGATCAGCGGTGATCCCGGACCGAAGGCGTTCAAGGCCTACGTCGAAAGCCTGACGCCGGTGCCGGACAAGAAGGGCCAGAAGCCGCCGAAGCAGACGATGCTGCCGGTGCTGAGCCCGAGGCCGTCCATCCGCGCCCTGAAGTGGTACGCGGAGTTGATGGACGGCGCGAAGTCCGGCGTCTTCGCCACGTTCCCGTTCGGCGTGAACGCGGACTTTCTGAAGGTGCTCGCGAAGCGCCGGGCGTTCCTCCGGTACGCGCTGCTCGACAAGCCGAGCCTGGGCCGCGGGCCGAACCAGGTGGAGATCATCAGCCGCGACCCGAACAACCGGGCCACGGCGGGCACGACGCTGAAGGGCGGGCTCGCCCAGTGGGCCGCCGAGAAGCTCACCGGCCTGAACGTCAACGTGCCGTACATCCACACGAAGTACATGATCATCGACCCGCTCGGCGACGATCCGATTGTCATCAACGGTTCGGCCAACTTCAGCGAGAACTCGATCCTCCACAACGACGAGAACTCGCTGGTCGCGCGCGGCGACATGCGCATGGCCGACGTGTTCCTCGGCGAGTTCATGCGTCTCTTCAACCACTACTACTTCCGGGCCGCCGTCACCGAACCCAGGAAGCCGAACGACACGGCCGACTCCACGCACCAGGCCGCGGCCAACGATCCCGCAGGCAAGGTGTACCTCAAGGAGACCGACGGATGGGCCATGCGCTTCTTCGAGGCAAGCAACCCCCGGGCCAGGGAGCGTAAGTACTTCGGCGGGACGATTGCGATCTGACACGAGGCCGGGGCGGCGCAGACGGGCATCGGCCGTGGTAGCATCGGCGCTCATGACGCGCACATCCACCCGCCTGGTCGCCCTCGTCGTGCTCCTGCTCGCCGCCGCGAGCGCATTCGCCCAGCCGGCGCCACTCGCGCCCGCCGACCGGGATGCGTTCGTGCAGCGGGTGATGAAATCGTTCGACGTCCCCGGCCTCGCTCTGGCCATCGTCAAAGACGATGCCGTCGTCGTGGCCGGAGGCTTTGGCGTGCGCAAGCTGGGCGAGGCCGGGCCTGTCGACGGCAGAACGCGGTTCGGCATCGCGTCCAACACCAAGGTCTTCACCGCGGCCGCGCTCGGCCTGCTCGTCGAGCAGCGCAAGCTGCAGTGGGACGCGCCGGTCGTCACCTACCTGCCGTGGTTTCAGCTCTACGACCCCTACGTCACGCGCGAGTTGACCGTCCGCGACCTGCTCGTCCACCGCAGCGGCCTGGGCCTCGGCGCCGGCGACCTGCTCTGGTGGCCGTCGAGCACCTACGACCGGAAGGAGATCGCCCACCGCCTCCGTTACATCAAGCCCGCCACCAGCTTCCGAAGCGCGTACGCGTACGACAACGTGCTGTATCTCGTGGCCGGCGAAGTCATCGAGGCTGTGAGCGGCCAGCCCTGGGAGGATTTCGTCTCCTCCCAGGTGCTCGCGAGAGTCGGCATGACGAATAGCAACGTGCGCCACTCCGCGGCGGCAGGCGGCGGGAACGTCGCGGCGCCCCACGCGAGCGTGGACGGCACGGTGCGGCCCATCGCCCCGTTCGACAGCGACACGACGAATGCGGCCGGCGGCATCAACTCGTGCGCCGAGGACATGGCGAAATGGCTGAAGGTCCTGCTGAATGAGGGCACGCTCTCCGACGGATCGCGGCTCTTCAGCGCCTCCACCTGGCGCGAGTTGACCACGCCGGTGACGCCCGAGCCCGTCGGCACGGCGCCGCCAGAACTGCCGGCGCTCCGGGCGAACTTCCGCGCATACGCGCTCGGCCTCGAGGTTCGCGACTTCCGGGGCTACAGGGTCCTCACCCACACGGGCGGACTGCCAGGGTACGTCTCGCGAGTCCTGATGATCCCCGACCTCAGGCTTGGCGTCGCGGTGTTGACCAACCAGGAGTCGGACGAGGCGTTCAACGCGATCGCCTACGCGATTGCCGACGCCTACGTGGGCGGGCCGCAGAGCCCGTGGCTGGAAGGCTTTCAGAAGATCCGTGCGCGAGGCGTGACTGCCCTCGCGGGCGGCGAGCGGAAGACCGCGACCGCGCGCAACGCGGCGTCGAAGCCGTCACTGCCGCCCGCCGGATACGCCGGAAACTACCGCGACGCGTGGTACGGCGACGTGACGATCGCCGAAGAGTCCGGGAAGCTGACCATCAGGTTCGGCAGGACACCCTCGCTCGTTGGCGACCTCGAGCACTGGCAGTACGACACGTTCGTCGCGCGGTGGCGAAACCGCGAACTGCGCGCCGACGCGTTCGTCACGTTCGCGTTGAAACCGGATGGCACGATCGACCAGGCAAAGATGCAGGCGGTCTCGCCGGCGACCGACTTCAGTTACGACTTCCAGGACCTGCTGTTGAAGCCGATGCGATAGGCGCCGATCAGGACCAGACCGCCCAGGAGTTGTCCACCGCGGAGGGACGAGCGGCGGGCCGGTCGGTGGGCCGCCGGGCCGGCCGTGCGGCGGGCTGCTTGCGCCTCGATCCTTCGGCGCTCGCGTCGAGGCAGCCGGTCCTCGCGAGAAGCGCCGTCAGTTCCGCGAAGACGGAGCAGGCTCCGTTGGCCTGAAAGTAGACGAGGCGTCCCTGCGCGATCCGGACCAGGAGTCCCGCGGAGACGAGCGTGGCCAGTTCGCGCTGGACTGCGCCCGGAGCCCCGCAGCGCCTGATGATCTCCCGCAGGTAGAACGTCGACTCCGGATGGCCGAACAACCAGCCCAGGACCCGCTGTCGTGTCGTGCCGAACAGGACACCGGCCAGCACCCGAGCATCTCCCCTGATCGGTTTTGTACCCATAATGAGTACTAAGTCTACTCCAAGTGGCCTCGGGCGCTCACGGCGAGTGACACGTACGCGGCCTCATCGGACAATTGCTGGTGAGGTTCGATCCATTTCGACACCGGCTCGCGATACGATGAGGGTTCCTGTGCCCCGGAGGCCGCTCGTTCGATGACTGTTCGCCCGTCTGTCCGCACATTCGACCGGAGCATCGTCGAAGGCCCGCTCTCCCGCGCGGTCTGGAAGCTCGCCTGGCCGACCATGCTTCAGAACGCCATCGCGGGACTCCAGGGCATCGTCGACCACACCCTGGTTGGTCACTTCGTCGGGTTCACCGCCAACGCCGCCATCGGCGTGAGCTGGCAGATTATCCTCGTCGTCATCACCTTCATTGCATCGCTCTACACCGGCACGGCCGTGCTGGTGGCGCGCGCCGCGGGCGCGGGCGACGCGGAAGGCGTCAATCGCGTCGTCTACCAGGCGTTTCTGGCGTCGTTGATCCTCGCGTGCGGCATCCTCGCACCTGTCGGCTACGTGGTCGCGCCGTACCTGCTCGACCTCGTCAACGCCGCACCCGAGGTCAAGCGGGAAGCCTTGCCATTCCTGCGCATCATGCTGACCTGCAACCTCGGCATGCTGATCTTCTTCATGCTCGGCGGTGCGTTTCGCGCGGCCGGCGACGCCCAGACGCCGCTCCGCCTGGGCATTGCCGTCACCGTGCTCAACGCGGGCTTCAACGTCGTGCTGATCCGCGGTCTCGGCCCCATCCCGGCGTTCGGCACCGCGGGCGCCGCCATTGGGACGACGCTCGCGAACTTCATCGTCGGCCTCGTCGGCCTGGGACTGCTCTTCTCGGGACGCTCGGTGATTCACTGGTCGCGCCGCATGTCCTGGCGTCTCGACTGGTCGGTCGTGCGAATGCTGTTTGCGTTCGGCCTGCCGGCGGGATTCCAGGGAATTGCCATGAACATCGCCGGGATGATGCTGCTGCGGTTCATTGGCTCGCTCGGCCACAGCGCGCAGGCGCAGGCGGCCTTCGCCGTCGGCTACAGCGAACTGTTCTCGCTGGTCACGTGGACGTCGGTGGGCCTGATGGGCGCGGCAGCCACGGTGGTGGGACAGAACCTGGGCGCGGGACGCCCCGAGCGCAGTGAAGCCGGACCGCGCATCGCCGCACGGATCGGCGTCGCGCTGGCGGCGACGGTCGGCGTGCTGTTCCTCCTCGTGCCGCGCACGCTCTTCGGCTTCTTCGGCTTGACCGACCCGATCGTCCTCGACCTCGGCACGCAACTGCTGCGCTTCCTCAGCGTGTCGGGCCTGTTCGTCACGGTCGCCCTCACCTACAGCGGCGCGCTCCAGGGCAGCGGCGACACCCGCAGCCCGTTCGTCATTTCCATCATCTCGCAGATCGTCGTGCCTCTCGGCCTCTGCGCCGCGCTGCAGGCCTCGGGCCGGCTGACGCCCGGCGGCATCTGGACGGCCGTCGTCCTCGGCCACATCACGCGTGCCGGCTTGAGCGTCTTGCGCTTCCGGCAAGGACGGTGGCGGACGATCAAGGTCGAGCTGTAGTCTCCGTGGCCCGTCCATCCCAGGTTCTGGCCACGGCGAGCAGCAGCGCCGTGATCGCGACGGCAAGCCCGCCGACGCTCGTCCACAGTGCGGTGCCGCCGCCGAGCACATAGAGGCGCGTGCCGAGGGCGGGCCCGGCGACGATGCCGACGCTGAAGCTCATGCTGAACAGCCCCTGGTAGCGTCCCTGCGCGCCCGCAGGTGCGCGGAACGACACGAGCGTGGTCAACGCCGGCATCGTCAGCATCTCGCCGAACGTCCAGATCGCCACCGTCAGCGCCACGAAGGCCGCCGATTCGCTGAGCGGCATCACGCCAAACCCCGCGGCCAGCAGCAGCGTTCCGCACGCAGCCATGCCGGTCCGCGACCAGCGCTCGACGGCGTGTGTGAGCGGCATCTGGACCAGGACGATGAGCGCCGTGTTCACGGTGAGCAGGACGCCAATCTGCGGCTCCGAGAGTCCGCACGACTCCTTCAAGTACATCCCGAACGTGCTGAACACCTGGGAGAAGACGATGGCGACGCCGACCGAGGCGCTGAGGATGCCGAGAAACACGCCGTCCCGCCACCACGCCGCGTGACCGTCCGAAGGCGACGCGGGCGCGGCGGTGGACAGGTCGGGCCGACTGGCGGGGAAGCACCACAGCATCGCGCCGGCTGCGAGCACGCTCGTGACGCCGTCGACCCAGAACAGCAGGCGGTAGTCCACTGTGGCCAGGAATCCGCCAACCACCGGCCCCACGGTGGCGCCGAGGTTGGAGGCCAGACGCAGCAGCACGAATCCCCGCGCGCGCACCGACTCGGGGCACAACGACGCCATCGTCGACGCGTTCGCGGGGAACAGGGCCGAGGCGAAGAACCCCCAGAGTGCGGTCGCGGCGAGGACCGTTGGAACGCTGTGGAGGTATGAGAGGACGACGAGCGTGACGCCCGCGCAGCAGAGGCTGAGCCGCTGCACGCGGAACGCACCGAGGCGGTCGGACAGGGTGCCGCCGGCCAGGGTGCCCACCAGCATGCCGCCGCCGTAACTGCTCATCGCGAGCCCGGCGGTGGCCACCGCCCACCCGAGCTGGCGCGACAGGTAGAGCACGAGGAAGAACACGACCATCGTGCCGGAGGTATTGACCAGCAGCACGGTGGCCAGGATCCACGCCGGTCGGGGCAGGCCCGCGAAGGAGTCAACGTAGTTCCGCGCGAGTCGCTTCAGCATGGCCTGCCCATCGACGTTCCGTCGCTACTTCTTCCAGCGTGGCACGCCGCGGCCCGGAGTCCACGGGGCGCCCGCCGCTTCGAGGCGATCGCCGACAGCCTTCAGATCGACCTCGACCAGCACTCGCATCTCCTCTGCCAGTTTCTCGAATCCAGTGGCGGCTATCTCGTAGTCGCGCTGGACGGTCGCGGTAATCGGGCTCGTCGAGCCCAGCTGACCGCTCACGCGATCCATCAGCGACGGCAACACCACTTCGGATCGCCTCGCCTTGGTCTGATCGCCCGTCAGCGTCATCAGTGCCGTGCGCATCTTCTTCTCGAGCGCCCGCACGTCGTCGCCCAGCTTCGGATCGGCCTTCGGCGTGTCGGTGAGCGCCTTCTTCATGAACTGGATGCTGCGGAGCGCGTCGTTGACCGATGCGGCCGCGCCCATCATCGCGCGCTGGAGCGAACCGGCGCGCTGCTGGTAGGCCAGGAGCGCCTGGCGGTTCTTCGCGTCGAGCGAGGCGAGCCCGAGCGACTCGACCGTGAACGTCTGCGGATCGCCAAGCGGCGTGATGACGCCGGCCACGCGTTTGGCGAGCGACACGGTAAAGGTTCCGGGTACGACGAGCGGGCCCTGCGGCGGACCTTCCCACTCCTCGCGCGCAGTCACCTCGAGTTGCGTCGGGTCGACCGCGGGATAGCGCAGGTCCCAGGCCACGCGGTTCAGCCCCTGCGCCGTCGGACCCGTGATGCGGCGAACCACCTGGCCGGCCTGGTCTGCGATGGTCAGGATGATCTCCGGCTTCTCCTCGCTCTCCTCGGTGCGCAGCGCGGTCCAGCCGGCAAAACCCACCGGCTTGCCAGCCTTCTCCTGCGCCTTCTCACGCTCGCGGCGCGCGTCCGCGGTGGAGCGGACGGCGTCCTTCAGGTAGTAGGTGACCACGGCGCCGAACGGCGGGTTGGGTGCCACGAAATACGCTTCGCCGAGCATCCCCTTCGTGCCGTCGCCAATCGGACGCTGCGGCACGTACATCAGCGCCTTCTTCACGCCGAACAGGAGCGCCTCCTTCTCGAGCGCCTGCTCGCCGATCGTTCGCAGCGCCGAATAATCGTCGAGCACGTAGAAGCTCCGCCCGAACGACGCGCCGACGAGATCGCTCTCGCGCTCCTGGATCTCGAGGTCGCGGAACGCAATCGTCGGCACGCCGCCCGACAGCTTGACCCAGCGTGTGCCGCCGTCGATCGTCACGTAGATGCCGTACTCGGTGCCCGCGAAGAGCAGTTCCTTCTTCACGTGATCCTGCACGATGGACCACACCCATCCGCGGTCCGGCAGATTCCCCGTGATCGAGTGCCACGTGCGGCCGCGGTCGTCGCTGCGCAGGAGATACGGCTTGTAGTCGCCGGTCTTGTGGCTGTCCACCGCGACGAACACGGCGTCTTTCTCGAGCCGCGACGCCTTCACCTTGTTCACGAAGAAGTTGTCGGGCACACCGGGGAGCCTGTCGATCTTCCGCCACGCCTTCCCGCCGTCTTCGGTGACCTGCACCAAGCCGTCATCCGTGCCGGCGTAGAGGAGGCCCTCCACCAGCGGCGATTCGCTGACCGTCGTGATCGTCGAGAACATCGACATCGCACCGTGGTGCCACAACGCATCCGCGCTCCACGTGCGGCCCATGATCGGCTGGTCGAGACGGAAGACGTTCCGCGTCAGATCCGGGCTGATCTTCGTCCAGGAATCGCCGCGATCCTCGCTGCGCCAGACATACTGCGACGCGTAGTAGATGCGGGTGTGCGCGTGGGGGCTGACGATGACGGGCGAATCCCAGTTGAACCGCAACGGCGCCTCGTCGGGCCCCGGCCGCGGGCTGATGTAGACCGTTTCCAGGCTCTTGCGGTCGAATCGCAGGAGATTTCCCTCCTGCCACTCGATGTACTGGGTGTTCGAGTCCGTCGGATCGATGGCGCACGCGTACCCGTCGGCGCCGTAGGTGATGATCCAGTCGGCGTTGCTGATGCCGTGGTTGTTCAGCGTGCGCGACGGCCCGAGCTGGCTGCCGTTGTCCTGCATGCCGCCGTGGACGTTGTAGAACGGCAGCGCGTTGTCGAGCGCGAGCTTGTAGATCTGCGTCACCGGCAGGTTCTCGAAGAACCGCCAGGTCTTGCCCGCATCGTGGCTCTCGTACACGCCGCCGTCGCTGCCGTTGAGGATGTAGTCAGGGTCGCCGACGACGAACGCCATCGCGTGGTTGTCGCCGTGCTTGCTCTTCTCGCCGACCGGCCGCCACGTCTTGCCGCCGTCGCTCGTCACCCGCATGGCGGGATCCATCTGGTAGACGCGATCGAAGACGTTCGGATCCGCGAAGATCTCCTGGTAGTAGTGAGGGCCGGTGCCGCCGCTGATGTATTCGTTCCGCTTCTCCCAGCTCTCTCCCCGGTCGGTCGAGCGGTAGAAGCCGCGCTCGTCTGGCGACGCCTCCACCGTGGCGTACACGACGCGCGGGTCGATCGGTGAAACCGCCAGGCCAATCTTGCCCTTGTCGCCGGCGGGCAGGCCGACCGTCAGCTTTCGCCAGGTCTTCCCGGCGTCGGTGGACTTGTAGATCCCGGAGTCCGGTCCCCCGCCCATGAACGCCGCCACGGAGCGCCGGCGCTGATAGGCCGCCGCGTAGAGAACGTCCGGGTTCGACGGATCGAGTTCGGCGCTCGCCACGCCGGTGTCCTTGTTGATCTCGAGCGAAATCGTCCACGTCGCGCCGCCATCGGTCGACTTGTAGAGCCCCCGGTCGCCGCCCGACGACCACAGCGGCCCCTCGGCAGCCACGTAGATCACGTTCGAGTTGCGCGGATCGACCAGGATGCGCGCGATGTGGTCCGACTGCCGCAGCCCGGTGTTCGTCCAGGTCTTGCCGCCGTTCAGGCTCTTGTAGACGCCGTCGCCGATGCCCACGTGGCGCCCGCTGACGTTCTCGCCCGTTCCAACCCACACCGTATCCGGGTTCGACGGATCCAGCGTGATGCATCCGATCGAGTACGACGCCTGGCTGTCGAAGATCGGCGTCCATGTCGTCCCGGCGTTCTCGGTCTTCCACACGCCGCCCGAACCGACCGCCACGTACCACAACTGCCGCTTCTTCGGATGGATGACGATGTCGCTGATGCGGCCCGACATGATCGCGGGGCCGATGCTGCGGAACGCGAGACCCGACAGCGCGGCCTCCGTCACAAGGCTCTTCGGGGAAACAGCGACGGCCGGCTTGTCAGACGACTTCGCAGCCGGTTTCGCGGGAGGCGTCTGTGGCGTGGGGTTCTGCGCCACCAGAGAGGATGACAACGCGACGAGGATGACTGCGAGACCCAATGACATCTTTCTCACGATGTACTCCTGGATAGAACCGGGGGAGGGCGAGAAAATTCTACACGGATCACAGGTGCTGAGGGTGCCAAAGGTGCTGGAGGTGCTGGGGGTGCGGTGCTGAGGGTGCCACGGGTGCTGGAGGTGCTGGGGGTGCGGTGCTGAGGGTGCCAGGGGTGCTGGAGGTGCGGCGGGTACGGTGCCGCGGGTGCTGGAGGTGCCTATTGGCTCGGGCGAAGGCGGGCTGCCAAACGCCGCGCGTAGCTCAGGCCCATCAGGGTTGTCAGGCCCAGGTAGGCGGCACCGTAGGGCACGAGGACGATGAGGCCTTCGAGAAGTGGCGACCGTTGCGGGAGGGTGAGCTTGCAGGTCCAGGCGATGGCGGCCGCGGCGAGCGCCGAACTCCACAGCCGGGGGAGCAGCAGGCGCGGCAGCACCACGCGTCCGATGCGGCGCGTGAGCGTCCGGCGCAGCAGGAAGAACTCCACCCAGCCGGCGAGGCCGGCCGAGGCGGTGAGGCCGGCCGCACCCCAGCGCGTCTCCACGCCGATGACCGCTGGCAGGAATACGGCGGCCAGGAAGCCGAGCACGGCCGTCAGCGCCACGCGGACAATCGCGTAGCGAAGCGGCGTGCGCGTGTCGCGCAGCGCCCAATAGGTGGACGAATAGAGCCGCGCCGACGTCGAGGCGAGCAGACCGACCGATGACCCGGCCAGGATGCCCCAGACGTACAACGCGTCGGCATGTCCAAATCGTCCCGTCTGAAGGATGGTGGCGGCCACCACGTCGCCGAGCGTCGCAAAGGCGACGGCGGACGGGACCACGAAGAACGCGATCTGCTCGAGCCCCCGCGCGAGGCGTTCCCTCACCTGCGCCGATACCGCGGCCTCGTCGCCCACCGCCCGCGACATCGCGGGCAGCTCCGCGGCCGAGACGGACATGCCGAACAGGCTCACCGGCAGGGTGTAGAGCAGTTGCACGTTGGTCAGACCCGTCACCGCGCCGGTTGGCAGCAGGCTGGCGATCATCTGATCCACGTACGCGCTGATCTGCACGACGCCGCGGCTGAAGAACACCGGCCAGAAGTTCCGCACGACCTCGCGCACGTGGGCAGACCGGTGGCCGAGCGACAGCCGCAGGCGCGTCGTCACCCGCGCGACCGTCGGCCACTGCACGAGCACCTGCAGGCCGCTGCCGGCCACCGATCCCCACGCCAGCGCGATGGCCAGCGAGTCGAGCGGCAAGCGGCCGCCCCACCCGACGAGCGTCGCGATCATCGCGACGTTCCACATGACCGGCGCCGCATACGACAGGAAGAAGCGGTGGTGGCTGTTCAGGATGCCGAGACACCACGCGGACAAGACGAGCAGGCCCGCCCCGGGAAACAGGATGCGGACGATGTGGATCGTCAGGTCGCGCTTGGCGCCTTCGAAGCCAGGCGCGATCAGGTCGAGCAGGATCGGCGTGGCCAGCACCCCGACCAGCACGATCGTGGAGACGGCGAGTGCCAGAAGCCCCGCGACGGCGCCAGCGACGCGATCGGCCTCCTCCTCGTCGCCCGTGGCCAGCAGCTTCGCGTACACGGGAATGAACGACCCCGACAGCGCGCCTTCGCCAAAGAGGTTCTGGAGCAGGTTCGGGATGCGAAAAGCGGCGTTGAAGGCGTCGGCCGCGTCGGACGCGAGACCGAAGTAGTGGGAGAACACGCGGACCCGCACCAGGCCGAAGATGCGGCTGACGAAGATGCCGATGGCGACGAGGATCGCGCCGGCGCTACTGGGCCGGCCGGATGGCGCAGGCATGAGGCGGCGATCGTACCCCGACGTGTCCAGGAAATCCACCGAGTCCGCCAATTGGATGGCCGGACAAGCACCGCAACCGGCTGTTGGCGATCCTCCTTCCCGCCCCGACAATGCCAACAGAGAGGAACAGCGTGTGACCTTCGTGAATTCGTACGCAGATGAGACCCGGGCGGCGGCGTATGCGACGCTCGACTTCCCGGGGACGTACCACCTGGCATTCCGGGACTTGCCCCGGCTGTTCGCGGCGCACACGAGCGGATCTGGCGCGCTCGACTTCGGATGCGGCGCCGGACGGTCCACGCGCTTCCTTCGCGGTCGGGGGTTCGCGGTAATCGGCGTGGATATCTCGGCCGAGATGCTCCGCCGGGCCCACGACCTGGATCCGACGGGCGACTATCGCCGCGTGGGCGACGCGGATCTGACGGCGCTCGGCGGCTCGCGCTTCGACCTGGTCCTCTCTGCGTTCACCTTCGACAACATTCCGACGCGGGAACAGAAGGTCGCGCTCTTCCGACAACTCCGCACGCTGCTCGCCGAGCGCGGGGCCATCGTGAACGTGGTCTCGACGCCCGACATCTACACGCACGAATGGGCGTCGTTCTCGACGCTCGACTTCCCGGAGAACTGGCGCGCCCGTCCCGGCGACGTCGTGCGGACGATCATCACGGACGTCGGCGATCGCCGCCCCGTGGACGACGTGCTCTGGCCGGACGCATGGTACAGAGAGGTGTACGAGGCGGCCGGGCTGGAGGTCGTCGCGCACGAGCGACCGCTCGCGACGGGTGACGAGCCGATCGCGTGGGTCAGCGAGACGACCGTCGCACCATGGAGTCTGTATGTGCTGCGCCCAGGGATGGACGATACGCCCCGCGCATGGTGGGGCCACGCCCTGGCATAGCCACAATCGAGATCACCAATCGGCGTGAGGGAGGAGCGGGAGCAGCGATCTCGAATCGCGGTCTCTCAGCAGGAGCAGTACTCGGCCGCCGCGGCCGCGAAGATCTCCGCGCACTGGACGACGCTCTCGACGTCCACCCACTCGACCGCCGAGTGTTCGCCGGCGCCAATCGGTCCCATCACCACCGTCTCGATGCCCGCAGCGGCGAGCAGCGCGGCGTCCATCCAGGGTGTGTCGCCGACAAACGGCGGTTGGTGGCCGAGCACGTCGTGCGAGGCTCGCGCCAGCACCTGCACGAGCGCCGCGTCCGGTGCGACCTCGAACGGCTCGCGCGAGAAGGTCGTGCGGACGGTCGCGTGGAACGTCGGATCCGCCGCCGCCAGGCGATCGACGATCGCCTGCACCTGGCCGACGGCAGCTTCGACGGTCTCGCCTGGGATCGTGCGCCGCTCGACCTGCAGACGGCAGGTCGCGGCGTACGTGCTCAGGCCCGTGCCGCCCTGGATCATCGCCGCGTGCAGCGACGGCGGCCCGACGAGGCGATGGGCGGGACCGGTCCGCAGCGTCCGCTCGAGGACGTCCAGTTCGCCGAGCACGCGGCCCATCCGCATCACGGCATCGACGCCCTCGGTGAACCGGCTGCCGTGCGCCGCCTTGCCGTGGGTCTCGACTTCGATCCAGATGTAGCCCTTGTGCGCGAGACAGATGTCGAGGTTGGTCGGCTCGGTGACGATGGCACCGTCCACGTGGCAGCGCGGGATCAGGTCCGTCGTGCCCATGCTGCCGTACTCTTCGTCGGCGACCGCCGCGATGACGAGGTCGCCGCGAAGACGGATGCCGGCATCGACCAGGACCTTGGCCGCGCCGATGCACGCGGCGAGGCTCCCCTTCATGTCGTGCGCGCCGCGGCCGTAGAGTCGACCGTCCCGAATCTCCGCCGAGAACGGATCGGCCATCCCCTCGACGCCCACCGTGTCCGCGTGTCCGTTGAGCATCAGCGAGCGGCCGCCGCCCGTGCCGCGAAGCGTCGCGACCGCGGTGGCGCGGCCTGGCTGCGATTCGAAGGTGGTGGCGTCGAGGCCGAGGCCCGCGAGCGTGCGCGCCACGTAGGCGGCAATCCGCGCCTCCCCCTCCCCGTCTGCGGCAATGCTCGGGTTGACCGAGTTGATTCGGACGAGATCCACGAGGGTTCGCTCGATGAACGCACGATCGGCTGTAAGGGTCATCGTGATCTTTTGTCGGGCAGACTGAGTGCACTGCCTCGTTTCCGTCCATGCAATCGGCCGGCTTCTGCGGCGCACGTGTTCCGCCGGCGCGGCGGGCCGGGCCTCGCGCCGCTCGGCGCCCTTCGGCCGTTGCCCGGCGGCGGATCCGAACAGGCTGTGACAGGCGGCCCGATCTTGTACACTATCTCGCCATGCAGGACTTTGAAAAGCTCGGCGTCTTCTATCTTGGCCGGCCGTACGACCTGGCGACGAAGAAGCGCGGCGACGGCTGGCTGCTGTACGACTCGCGTGACCTCGTCACGCACGCCGTCTGCGTCGGCATGACCGGCAGCGGCAAGACCGGCCTGTGCGTGGGCCTGCTCGAGGAAGCGGCAATCGACGGCATCCCCGCGCTCGTCATCGATCCGAAGGGCGATCTCGGCAACCTGCTGCTCACGTTCCCCAACCTGCAGCCGTCGGACTTCGCGCCGTGGGTCAACCCTGACGATGCGAGGCGGAAGGGGGTGAGCGTCGAGGAGTATGCGGCGCAGCAGGCCAGTCTGTGGAAGAAGGGCCTGGCCGAGTGGGGCGAGGATGGCGATCGGATCGCGCGGCTGAAGAGCGCCGCCGACTTCGCCATCTATACGCCGGGTAGCGAGGCAGGTCGGCCCGTGTCGATCCTGCGGTCGCTGTCGGCGCCGACCGGTGATGCGGCGTCGGACCCTGAGCTCGTCCGCGACCGGATCACCACGACCGTGTCGAGCCTGCTCGGCCTGCTCGGTGTCGATGCCGATCCGGTCAAGAGCCGCGACCACATCCTCCTCTCGACACTGATCGACCACGCGTGGCGAAGCGGTCAGGACCTCGACCTCGGCGCGCTGATCCAGCAGATCCAGTCGCCGCCGATGGCGCGCGTGGGCGTGCTCGACCTCGAGTCGTTCTACCCGGCCAAGGACCGGTTCGAGCTGGCGATGGCGGTCAACAACCTCCTGGCCTCGCCCGGCTTCGGGGCGTGGATGAGCGGCGAGCCGCTCGACGTGCAGCACCTGCTCTACACGGCGGATGGCCGGCCGCGCGTGTCGATCTTCTCGATTGCGCATCTTGGCGACGCCGAGCGGATGTTCTTCGTGTCGCTGCTGCTGAACCAGGTGGTCGGGTGGATGCGGTCGCAGAGCGGCACGACGAGCCTGCGGGCTCTCATCTACATGGACGAGATCACGGGCTACTTCCCGCCTGTCGCGAACCCACCGTCGAAGGCGCCGCTGCTCACGCTCCTCAAGCAGGGGCGGGCGTTCGGCGTCGGCGTCGTGCTTGCGACGCAGAACCCCGTGGATCTGGATTACAAGGGGCTGTCGAACGCGGGTACGTGGTTCCTCGGCCGCCTGCAGACCGAGCGCGACAAGGCGCGCGTGCTCGAGGGCCTCGAAGGGGCCGCGACCACCGCGGGGAGCGCGTTCGACCGCGGTGCGATGGAAGAGACGCTGGCCGGCCTCGGCAGCCGCGTGTTCCTGATGAACAACGTGCACGAGGATCACCCGACGGTCTTCGAGACGCGGTGGACGCTCTCATACCTGCGGGGGCCGCTCGGACGGATGGAGATACGGAAGCTCACGACAGGTGCTGAAGGTGCCAATGGTGCTGGAGGTGCCGCGGGTGCGAGTGCTGAGGGTGCTACAGGTGCTGCAGGTGCTACAGGTGCTGCAGGTGCTGCAGGTGCTGCAGGTGCCACGGCACCCAGCAACCAGCCCGTAGCGCCGTCCAGCGCACTTAGCGCCCAGCGCGTCGCACCGTCCAGCGCGCCTGGCACCGAGCACATAGCACTTGGCACTTCTGCCCCAATCCTACCTCCTCCCCTCGAGCAATACTTCGTGCCGGTGCGCGGCCAAGGGACCGGCGGCGCGAGGCTCGTGTATGCCCCCATGCTCCTCGGTTCCGCGCAGGTGCGGTTTGTCGACCCGAAGGCGGGCGTGGACTCCACCGAGTCGCTGAACGTGCTCACGCCGGTCACCGACGCGGCCGTGCCGGTCGATTGGACTTCGTCCACCGAGAGCGCATTTGCGCCGGCCGACCTCGAGCGCGAGGCCGCGGCCGGAGCGGCGTTCGATCTTCTGCCGGCGGCGGCAACCAAGCCGAAGAGCATCGACGCGTGGAAGAAGGCGTTTGGCACGTGGATTTACGGGTCGCGAAAGCTGACGCTGTTCAGGTCGGCCGATCCCGCGCTCGTGTCGCAACCCGGCGAGACCGAGGGTCAGTTCCGCGTGCGCGTGCAGCAGGCCGCACGCGAGGGGCGCGACCAGGCAGCCGAAGCGCTGCGCGCGTCGTTCGCGCCGCGTCTCGCGTCGCTGCAGGAGCGGTTGCGGCGCGCGCAGGCGGCCCACGATCGCGAGGCGGGCCAGGCGACCGCGGCGAAGCTCCAGACCGCCATCTCGTTTGGCGCGACGCTGCTCGGGGCATTCCTCGGTCGCAAGGCCGTGAGCGTGGCCACGATCGGCCGTGCGACGACCGCCGCGCGCGGCGTGGGCCGGACGATGAAAGAGGCGGAGGACGTCAAGCGCGCGACCGAGACCGTCGAGGCCGTGCAGCTTCAGATCGATGCCCTCGAGTCGGAACTGCGCGAGCAGATTGGCGCGATTGACACGCGCGTCGCGGCGGGCGCGCTCGACACCGTCGTCGTCGCACCGAAGAAGACCGCGATCTCGGTGCAGCTCGTCGCACTGACGTGGGTCCCCTTCTGGGACGACGGCGCCGGCGGGAGGTCGGCGGCGGCGTAGCGAGATCCGAGATTCTCATCTTTCCCTTCCCCGTGCCGATTGAACGAGCGTGGAGGGGTGATGGCTGCGATCGAGTGGTCCGCGCGGATGAACGTCGGGATCCCGGAAATTGACCGGCAACACCAGAAGCTGCTGGAGCTGTTCAACGATCTCGAGGAGGGCCTGTCGCGCAGCCTGCCGGTGAAGAAGCCGCGCGTGTTGTTCGCGGAGCTGGTGAGCTACTCGAAGTACCATTTTCTCGGCGAAGAGAACCTGATGCAGGTGGCGGGTTGGGCGGGCCGTGACGACCATGCTCGGGTTCATGCGGAGTTCGTGGCGAAGGTGACCGAGTTGGAGCGGACGCTGGAATGTGAGGGCAACCTGGAGGCCGCGCTCGCGAGCAGCCGCTTCCTGCGCCACTGGATTCTCCGCCACATCGTCGTCGCCGACCGGCTGGCGTTTGCGACGATGGAGCGCGAGGGCCGTCTGGTTGGTTGATCAGCTTTCAACCGCTTGATATACTGTCTGTCTCGCATCGAACTCGTCCACGGCCATGGGACGAGGCGCACTCATGGTGTGGGCCGCTAGCTCAACTGGCAGAGCAGCAGACTCTTAATCTGCGGGTTCACGGTTCGATTCCGTGGCGGCTCACCACTTAACTTCTTTATAATCAGCAACTTACAGGTTCTCTCTTTGCGTCTCTCTGGGCTGGAAAGTCTGGGGAGAGCGCGGGGAGAGCGTTTTCGAGTTGCTTGCGCTTCAGCGTCTCGCGTCCCTGTAGCGTGGCGTTTCGAGGCTATTTACGGGGCTTTTCTGGCGATTCTGCGGTTCGATCTCGGCTGCTCTCGGGCTATCGTGCTGGCGTTGACGTTCGTCGCGGCGGAATGGTGGCTCTCGGCAGTGGTCAGGGAGCGGTATTAGGGGCTTCTGGACGCTCTGGCGGGCAGTTTCGCCGGTCGGCTGGCGCTCTGTGGCTGAGCGGAAGCGCTAACGGCGGTTTCGGGGCTGTACGGGGCGCTTGGTCAGGTCGGGCACGCATCAGCGGGCGCGTCTTCTGAATCGCTGCATCGCAGGCGCGGACAGTCGAGGCGGTCAACGACAACGACGATTCAGCGGAGACACGACGCCGCTCGATTCTCGGCCCTTCCTTTCACCGCATCCACGAAGGCCATTCAGGTGACGCCCTGGTCGTCCACAGAATCGCTGTCGTGGCCTGCCGATCCGCCGTCGTCTCCGGTCAAGGGTAGCTTCCGCTGATTCGTCACTGTCCTCCACCACAGAACTGCGCATCGGCATGACCTTCGGCGCAGTGCGCACGTTTCGACGAGTACGATACCAATCTGCCCTTGCACCCGGATGGAAAGGCGGCAACAATGCCCGCGAGCGGCGACGCACCCCGCGCCTGATCGTCCGTTGACGCCACTCGCCCATATTCGTTGGGCGGACTCGCCTCAGTGTGACGTATGGATGTTCCAAGCAAGACGATAATCGACGTTCTGACCTACCTCCTGCCCGGCTTCATTACCGCTGCATTGGTCTACAACCTCACGCCGGTGCCGCGTCTCGTGCCGTTTGAGCGCGTCGTTCAGGCGTTGATCTTCACGATCCTGGTCCAAGTTGCGGTGCTGGTCGTCAGAACGGCCCTGCTCGCCCTCGGAGTGCGAGTTGGCGTTCTCGGCGCGTGGACCGAAGAAGCGCGATTGGTGTGGTCGGTCCTGGTGGCGATAGGTCTGGGATTGTCGGTCGCGTGGGCGACGAACACGGACAGAATCCACGGGCTGCTGCGGCGGTGCGGGATCACCCACCAGACCTCGTTCTCGTCGGAGTGGTACGGTGCCCTTTCGCAGAACGCGGGCTTCGTCGTCCTCCACATCAAGGGTGAACGCAGGCTCTACGGCTGGCCCGAGGAGTGGCCCAGCACGCCAGACAAGGGGCATTTTGTCGTCGCACAGGCGGAGTGGCTCGACGGTGACAACCGCATCGAGTTGACTGGCGTCCACCGAATCCTCGTCAGAGCAGACGACGTTGAAATGGTCGAACTGATGCGCTGTGCGTCGGCGACAACACTGGAGAAGCCAAGTGGGAGATCGTAAGCTGCCTACGCCGCCCCCGCCGAATCGAACAAACGCGGGCCGTTCAGTTCCGTCGCAGCCACCGCCCCAGCACAAACCACCGCCGCCACCTCCGCCGCCGACAAGGAAGTGACGCTCGCGCAGCGTCCTCAGTGCGCCAGCCAGGCAATGGGGTGTCGTGCCAATAGTGACGCCAGGGAAGCTGTCGCACCGCATGAACCGACCGCACCGCCGTCCCGAGGGGGGACTGTCGATGAGCGTGACCCTGAAACGACAACTGAATGACGACGAGAAGAAGCACATCCTAACAGTACACGGACGAAAGTGCTTCGCAACGGGCCACCAGATCGCGGACGGCGAAGAGATCCACTTCGACCACATCCAAGCGTTCGCCCTGGACGGCGTATCGGAGTTGGAGAATATCGCCCCGATGTGCCAGGAGCACAATCTCCAAAAGAGCACGCTCTCCCTCTCTGACTTCCGCGTCAAGCTGCGCCTCAATGACTTCTTCTCGCAGGGCGACCGGCTAACGGTAGGCGACCTCCTCAAATACCTGAAGGGACGGGGCGATCTCCCCGAGTTTGGCAAAGCCGTAACGGTCACTGAGACTGATGGCAGCGTTCAGGTCGAGTCGTCCGCAGGCAAGCAGTCGTACCGGTCGTACGAGTGCCCACTCACGCACTGGCGATACTTCTACGCCACACTCGACATCTCTCTGCTGGACAGCGACGACGAATCGGATCAGGCCATCGGCCTTCAACCGCGTTACCTGCTTCCCGACAAGGTGTTTGAACTGTATAGACATTTCCAGGGACACCCGGTGCTTCTTCCATCAATCGGACGCGTCGAAGGCAACCGCATCAAGCTGTTCGACGGCCAGCACAAGATCGCGGGCCTGCTATGGACCGGGCGTCGAGAGTTCGAGTGCAAAATCTACACGAAGCACGATATTCGGCTCCTCAACCAGACGAACATCGCCGCGCACGACAGGTTCGCGCAGGTGCGGTTCTTCTCGTCCATCATGGTCATGAAGTTGGGTGCTCTCTTCGGCGCGGACTTCGATGAATACAAGAAGGCCGAGGAGGAGCCGATCAAGAGCGAGGCGGCGTTCCTCAAATGGCTCGAACGGCGGGATGCCGGTGCTGTGAAGAAAGGCGACCGCTCCGAGCAGTTCCGGTCGTTCCTGTACAACTCTGTCATCGAACATACCGACAACAAGCTCAAGGTGCGGATCTCTTCATCGAACAGAAGCACAGATGAGAGGCCGCTGACCATCGACATGTTGAACAAGTCGCTGTTCGCGTGCTTCCTTTACCGCCAGCCCGTCGAGGACAACATGGCGACGGAGGCATACAAGCGCGAGAGCGAAACCGAGAACATGGTGTTGCTCATGAACATGCTTCACGATCTCGGGTTACATCTGTGGAACCCCAAGGCCCTGGACGGCGACACGACGCAACGGAAGCTTGAGCGGATGTTCCGGTCCAAATCGATGATGGCGTGGAGCGAACTCCTGCGTGATGCGGTGCTTGCGACACTTGGTTTGCAGGACGCGGATGACCGTGCGTGTCCGTTCTATCGGGAGTTGGACAAACAGAAGATGGAAGGGGTGAAGCAGATTGTCGCACGGCTGTTCGCCTGGAAATTCTGGTCTGACGCGAACGACGACATCGACCGAGTGCTGGCCGACAACAAGAGTGAGGTCAAACAGTGGTTCAAGACGCACGACCTTACCACTGGCTACCTTCTCGGTGCGCCTTCGTAGAACCGCATCGTGTGCCCTGTCGATTGCTGGAGGTCATCATGGACCCGTGTGTTTACGCCACTCAGCACGAGACGTGGCTCCGCGCAGCGTCCGCCTGTACGCCTACTCAGGCAGTGTGCTTTCGGAGTGCGAAACGGTGGGCGACCGCGGCCCGGTTGCTTGCGGTGCAGACTACGCTTCCGGTCCTGTTTCGGCAGCAGGACGAGCCGACGCCCGTTTTGGCGTGCCGCTTCGCGGCCACGTTAGTTGAGGTCTGTTACCCGGATCGACTCGAAAGCGACGCGATGCGGCTCGAATGGCTCGACGAGAGACTCTGGCTCCAGCGCGACACGATCAAGTGCCAACCACGCACGGCCCAGTTCTCAACGTGGGAGTCGCAATACCACACTTGGGAGATCGACACTTTCATGAAGGCCAAGACTTGGTACACGATTCGTGGCCTGTATGAGATCGAGCCGCTGCCACTGCCCGAGTTGCTCAAGCTAGACGGCGGCCATCCCCTCTCAGCCAACTACGTCAGGAGCTACGCCCTCTGTCAGTACCCAGGCGAACGGATTCGGCGCGTTTCTAGCTGAGTCGGCCTACTGTCGCTGCTCGTTCAACTGGCGGGCGATCTCGATTACAGCATACGGTGACAGCGGCGGCGGGTCGTTGGTCGCGTTCGGGTCCGTCAGCCACGCGGCGATCAACGTGGCGTCAGGGCCGCGCACGACAGCGGCCACGGCTCGGCGCACAACGCACAACAGGACGGGGGCGATCACTGTTGCGCGTCGGCTTCTGATCTGAAATCGCGGATGCTGGCCTATCCCTGTCCTCGGCGTGGTCTGCGCGTTCTCGCCTCCCGGTCGAATAGCGACGGCTGATTCACGAATCGACGCACGCTTGCGTCGAAGAAGCCGGGCAGCGGGTACCATGATCCTTTGATGATGGGGCAATTCGGATCGTCCAGCGTCACGACGACTTCGTATCTCCCCTTTTGCGACGCGGCTCTCGCCCAGATGTACCGGGCTTTTCTGCGCACGAACGGATTGCGGGCTTGGGCGACCACTCCCGGTGGTCCGTCAACAGGCTGCCGGGGCACATCAGGACTGCGGGTTGCCCCGTGGGTCTGCGCCAAGCAGTAGTCGGCGTCGGCGTCTCGGTCGGCGACGACCTTATCAGGCTGGGGCAGTTCTCCCTCTGACCGATTGCGGCGGAGTGACGATTTCGTCGGCAGCTTCATGTCGTGTTTCTCCTGGAACGGTGCCTTGAATGTTGCGCAGTACGCCGACCGACGCACGAATGCGACAGATGGACGCATGTACTAACAGATGTACGGACGAACGAACGTACTGACTGACTAATGAACGTACGTACGGACGAACGTACGTACCGACAAACGCACGTACTGACTAACTGACGTTACGGAACTGGCCTGGCACCCCTCCGTTGTCAACCCAGTCAACGCTGATCCGTCCGTCGCTGGCGTTCTGTTTCACTACGTTCTTTCGCGCTGGCGTATCCAAGCTTCGATCTCGTCTCGCCGCCAGGCGATAGCGTTCTGAGATAGACGGACTGGTTTCGGCATGGTTCCTGCCTTGCAGTGACGCCAAATGCTCGTCCTGGACAAGGGAATCAAGGTCCGCTGAAGCTCCTTGATCCGAACAAGGCCCACGGGATCTGGTCCTGCTGGCTCGCTGGCGGCTCGTCGCTCGACAACTGGTTTCGGCTCGGGTCGCTTGACTCGCAACTTCACATGGCCTCCTTGCCTTGCCGTGTTCGGACGGCTTGCATGGTTTCCGGGGATGCCCGTCGGCATTCCTCAAGCACGCGCTCGTTGAAACCAGGGTAGACGCGGATAGACCGGGGAACTATTCCGAAAAGAGGGGGGCGAGGGAATCTGAATCGGGAAGAGTGAGCGTCTACGGTGTGCGGCGGGGGCGACCACTTCTCGGTAACGGCCTACGTTTCAACCCGAGTAGTCTGGCCGTTGTCTCAAGCGCACCGTGTACGGTGTTCGGCGCTTGATTGACGCTCCCTGCAAGCGCCGTCAGCGTCAGGTTCGGAGGACCGCACTGCAAGCGGACGAACCACTCGAAGTGCTCGCGCCTCCTCTTCGACGGAGCGCGTTGGTAACCCTGCTTCTTGGCCGCTGATACGCGAGCGTCCCAGTGTGCCGCCGCTGCGGCTGCGGCCTCAGCGTGAACGCGGGCTAGAAACTGCTCTCTCCGCTGGCCGTCAGGACGCGCATCAAACGGATAGGCATCGGATTCCGTCGGATGACCCCTCCACGAGAGCGAGTACGCTTGAGGAATCGTCGTTGCCGACTTCGGCGGCTCCAACTCCCCATCGTGTACCCCGATCTTCCAGAACGCCCACGTGAAGACGATCTCGCACGACAGGTGCCACCGGGCGGCCCAACATTGAAGTTCAGCGGAGGGCACCTGCACAAGCGTCGTCTGGCCGGGAGTCCAATTCGGACGCCTCGCTATCGATATGGCTGGGTGGTGCACGTCACGGTAGAGTTCCGTGAGCGCATCCGGGTACAGCTTCTTTACTGCCTCCATCAACAGGTCAACGGCGACGGCGCGGGCACCGCCCCCGCCCGGCGTGTCGAAATCCCCGTACGCGAGCTTGTTCACCACGCCTGCCCTCGCTGCATTCCACGAACGGTCGTCACCCCCGAGGCGTCGGAGGCGCTCCAGTCCCGGTGGCAACTTATACCGTACATCCGAGAGGGCGACGCTCCGATGTTCAGGCTGGGCGCGTTTCCAGGGCCATGCGCAGATCCGTCTACGCCGACACACTGCCTTGACACCGACAAACGCTTATCGCTACGGTACGCGCGGCGTTTCAGGCTGCTCCACTCGGCGTTCCCCAGCGAGGACTCTTCATGCCGCGACTGACCGAACAGGAACAACAAGAGATCATCCGGTTCATCGACGCCGACAAGGCCCTGCCGGACAAGTACCGCTTTCTGCTGTTTGCGGACAAGCGGGAGGTGGAACTGGTCTGGAACGGCAAGACCAGCGAGGTCTGCAACATCGTACTGCCCTTCCAGGTCATCGAGCAGGTGGACGAGCCGCGAGCCGAAACACCCAAAGAGACGGCGCTCGAACCCAGCCTCTTCGATCTCGACGCGAGGGGTCGCCAGCTTAAGGGGTGGACGAACAAGCTGATTTGGGGCGACAACAAGCTGATTCTCTCGTCGCTCAAGAACGGCCCTCTCCGCGAGGAGATCGAGAAGCAGGGTGGCCTGACACTGATTTACATCGACCCCCCGTTCGACGTAGGCGCGGACTTTTCGATGGACATCGAGATCGGCGGCGACACCTTCACCAAGAAGCCCAATATCCTCGAAGAGATCGCCTACCGCGACACGTGGGGCAAAGGTGCTGACTCCTTCATCGCCATGATCTACGAGCGGCTGATCCTCATGCGCGATCTCCTCGCTGAGGACGCCAGCATCTATGTGCATTGTGACTGGCGGATGAACAGCATGCTTCGTTTGGCCATGAATGAAGTGTTTGGCTCAGGCCAGTTCCGCAATGAGATTACCTGGCAGCGAACAGGGGCGCACAATGATGCCGGTAGATTCGGTGTCGTGCATGACACATTGCTGATGTACTCGCTAACTGCGAAGAACATATTCAATCCAGTGTTCGTTCCGCACTCGGAAGAACATCTCGATACACGATTCAATCAAGTAGATGAAGCCACCGGCAAGCGGTTTTTCGCTGGACCAATAACAGCACCGGGAGGAGGACCAGAGAGACTCTTTAGAGGCACACCTGTGAAGCCGCCTGCCGGAAGACATTGGAGTTATTCGCAGGAGAACATCGACGATCTGGAGAAGCGGAACCTGATCTATTTCTCAAACACAGGAACGCCCTACCTAAAACAGTTCATGGACGACTACGTAGAGCAAGGGCGAAGAGTTCAATCAGTCTGGACGGACATGTTGCCTAGCAAGACCGGCGCTGAACTTGTCGGTTACCCGACGCAGAAGCCCGAAGCCCTGCTCGAACGGGTCATCACGGCCTCGTCCAACAAAGGTGACATGGTGGCCGACTTCTTCTGCGGCTCAGGGACCACGGCGGTGGTGGCGGAGAAGCTGGGACGGAAGTGGATCGCCGCTGACTTGGGCAAGTTCGCCATCCACGCTACGCGCAAGCGGATGATCGGCGTGCAACGCCAGTTGAAGGCTGACGGCGAGGACTACCGGGCCTTTGAAATCCTGAACCTCGGAAAGTACGAGCGGCAGCACTACATCGGGATCAACCCCAACCTGCGCGAGGTTCAGCAGCAAGAACAACTGGCAGCTAAGGAGGCAGCGTTCCTCGATCTGATCTTGCGGGCCTACCGGGCGGAGAAGACGGAGGGCTTCGCCTGCTTCCACGGGAAGAAAGCAGGGCGGCTGGTCGCAGTGGGGCCGGTGAATATGCCGGTGACGCGGCTCTTCGTCGAGGAGGTCATCCTCGAATGCCGGAAGAAACACATCACCAGAGTGGACATCCTGGGCTTCGAGTTCGAGATGGGGCTGTTCCCTAACGTGCTGGACGAGGCGCGGGCCAAGGGCATCGACATCGCGCCCAAGTACATCCCCGCCGAGGTGTTCGACAAGCGGGCGGTCGAGAAGAATCAGGTCGTGTTCCACGATGTTGCCTATATCGAGGTCAAGCCGCATGTGCAGAACGGGAAGAAGGGCGAGCCATCTGCCGTTGCCGTTGAACTGACCGACTTTTCCGTCTTCTACTCGCAGGACTCCATCGCCAACGCCGAGGCCGAGATCAAGAACAAGGGCAGCCGGATCGTAGTGGAGAAGGGCCAGATCGTGAAGGTGAGCAAGGACAAGAGCGGGATCGTCACCCGCGAACTGCTTACCAAACACTGGACGGATTGGATCGACTACTGGGCCGTGGACTTCAACTTCGAGAGCAAGCGTGAGATCGTCCGGGTGAAGAACGAAGAGAGCGGCGAATGGGAAGAACGCTGGACCGGGGACTACATCTTCGAGAACGAGTGGCAGTCGTTCCGCACGCGGAAGGATCGGACGCTGGAACTGAAGAGCGTCTTCCATGAGTGCCTGCCAGGACGCCGCAAGGTCGCGGTCAAGGTGGTTGACATCTTCGGCAACGACACCATGACCATCGTCGAGGTGAGCGTCGGGACAACTGGAGTGAAGGCGTAATGGCCCTACATAAGGACTTCCCGCAATCCCCGCACGCGATTCTCGATCCAGGCATCCGCTGGTTCCCCGCCGATGAAGCCTTGCGGGAGAGCAGCATGGAGAAGCTCATGCCGCCGCTGGTGGCGATGCTGCGCCGCAAGGTCAAGGAGTTCCGGGACAGTGGGTATCTGGGTGCGAGCGACACCAGTCGGAGCCTGCTCAACTGGTGGTTCAACACGTCGCACCTGGTGCCCAGGGCCGACGGGACCGTGGCACAGTTTCAGTACTTCTTCGCCCAGCGCGAGGCCCTGGAGACGCTCATCTACCTTTACGACGTGGTAGGAGTGAAGGACAAGCACGACCTGATGCGGTTCGACGCCACGGGCCTTGTATCTGGGGGCATGTTCGACGAGACGTGGCGGCGCTTCGTGATTAAGATGGCGACGGGCAGCGGCAAAACCAAGGTCTTGAGTCTGGCGCTGGCGTGGAGTTTCTATCACAAGCTGTACGAACCGGACTCGGAACTGGCACGCAACTTTCTGGTCATTACGCCCAATATCATCGTGCTGGACCGGATTTACAGGGACTTCCAGGGCCTGCGTATCTTCTTTGACGATCCGGTACTGCCGGATAACGGGTTCGATGGGCGCAACTGGCGGGACGATTTTCAACTGACGCTGCACCTGCAAGACGAGGTGCGCATCACGCGAGCTACCGGCAACATCTTCCTGACCAACATCCACCGCGTGTACTCCGGCGACGAGATCCCGCCTTCGCCCGACGACGAGAACGCGATGGACTATTTTCTCGGCAAGCGGCCCACGGGTGCGACCACGGATTCTAAGGTGGACCTGGGGATGATCGTCCGTGACATTGACGAGTTGATGGTGTTGAACGACGAGGCACACCACATCCACGATCCGCGCATGGCGTGGTTCAAGTCCATTGAAGACATCCACAACCGTCTGAAACAAAAGGGGGCGGCGCTGTCGATGCAGGTGGATACGACGGCCACGCCCAAACACAACAACGGGGCGATCTTCGTGCAGACCGTGGCCGATTACCCGCTGGTGGAGGCCATCTCGCAGAACGTCGTGAAACACCCCGTCCTGCCGGACGCGCCGAGCCGTGCGAAGTTGAGCGAGCGACAGAGCGCGAAGTACACCGAGAGATACGCCGACTACATCCATCTGGGCGTCATCGAATGGCGCAAGGCGTACGCCGAACACGAGAAGATGGGCAAGAAGGCGATCCTCTTCGTGATGACCGACGACACGCGCAACTGCGACGACGTGGCGGAGTACCTGGAGGGGCACTACCAGGACTTGAAGGACGCCGTACTCGTCATCCACACCAAGAACAACGGCGACATTTCCGAAGCCGCTTCGGGCAAGGACAAAGACGAACTTGAAAGGCTGCGCAAGCAGGCCAACGACATCGACGGCACAGACAGCCCGTACAAGGCCATCATCTCCGTGATGATGCTCAAGGAAGGCTGGGACGTTCGAAACGTCACCACTATCGTCGGCTTGCGAGCGTACTCAGCGCCAGCCAACATCCTTCCCGAGCAAACGCTGGGCCGGGGATTGAGGAAGATGTATCCGGGCGGCGTGGAGGAGTACGTCAGTGTGGTCGGCACAAACGCCTTCATGGAATTCGTGGAATCCATTCAGGCCGAAGGTGTGGTGCTGGAGCGAAAGCCGATGGGCGAAGGAACAGGGCCGAAAACTCCGCTGGTCGTCGAGGTTGACAACGAGAACGAGAAGAAGGACATCGCCGCGCTGGACATCGAAATCCCGGTGCTCACGCCTCGCGTCTACCGGGAATACAAGAGCCTCAGCGATCTGGACATTACGGCGATGGCGCATCAGCGCGTGCTGTACTTGCAGTTCAGCGAGGCAGAACAGCGGGAGATCGTCTTCAAGGACATCACCACCGGCGAGATCACGCACACGACAATCCTCGACACCGCAGGCGTAGCCGACTACCGGAGCGTGATCGGCTACTTCGTGCAGATAATCATGAAGGATCTGCGCCTGGTCAGTGGCTATGACGTGCTGTACGGCAAGGTCAAGGCGTTCGTGCAGGTGGAGCTATTCGACCGGACGGTGGACCTGGAAGACCCCAACACCCTGCGCAACCTGTCGGAACTGGCTGCGACTCGGACGCTGATTGAAACGTTCAAGAAGGCGATCAACGCACTGACCGTCCGAGACAAGGGAGACGCCGAGATCCGGGACACGATCAAGCTGCGCCAGACCCGGCCTTTTGTGGCGCAGGATCAAGGCTACCTGGTCCCGAAGAAGAGCGTCTTCAACCGCATCATCGGCGACAGCCGCCTGGAGCTTCAGTTTGCAGCGTTCCTGGAGGATTGCAGCGATTTGGTGTCCTACGCGAAGAACTACCTGGCCGTGCATTTTAAGCTGGACTATGTGAACGCCGACGGCGGCATCTCCAACTACTACCCGGATTTCTTGGTGAAGCTGTCAGACCGCGAAGTGTTCATCGTCGAGACGAAGGGCCTGGCGGACCTGGACGTGCCCCTGAAGATGCGCCGACTGCGGCAGTGGTGTGAAGACGTGAACCGCGTGCAGACGGCTGTGACGTATGACTTCGTGTACGTGGACCAGGAGGGCTTCGAGCAGCACCGGCCCACGTCGTTCAGGAGCGTGGTTGCCGGTTTTCGGGATTACAAGGAGTAGGGACGACAATGGGGCCGGTGGCCAGGTTGACTCGGTAGGCTGCGTCGATAGTCGCGGACGGGCGCTGGCAAGATCGCTGGCCGGACACACAGGAGGTCACGGATGACGGTAGCCGCCCTTGTCCTGGATTACATCAAGGCTCTACTTTCGCCACAGGTCGTGGCTGGCGTGGTTGCCCTCGCCTTCGTCTTACGGTTTGGAGATGACATTCGAGGGCTGATGCGGCGGGTCGCGTCGATCAGGTTGCCTGGAGGTACCGAACTCTCGACTCCTCAACTTGGGCGCACGACAGACGACAAATCAGCCTCCAAGGAACCACCGGCTCTTACGGCAGGGGCAGCGCCCACGATTCCTGAAGGCCTACATCTCACGCCTGAGCAAGCAACGGCTGTGACTGAAGCATTCAGGGCAGAGCGGGCACGAGCGTATCTGTGGGAATACCGTTACCTAAACTACTTCCTGGTGGCCAACACACAGCGGGTGCTTGACTGGCTCGCTGGACTCCCGGAGCGCACGAGCTACGAGATGTACGATTCCTGGTGGCTACCTGTCATCCCGAATCCTAGCGAAAGACAGGCCATTATCAACGCACTCCAGGCTCACTACCTGGTCATGGTGCAGGACGGCAACCACCTGCTCGAAGTAACCCCGAAGGGCCGCGAGTACCTCACGTGGCGCGGTCCCATCGCGGTTCCGACAATGACAGGATGAACCAGCGAGCGTCCGCAGGAACAGGAACGGCAACCCATTCACGCCCTGTGCCGCCAGGTCGAGTAACAACATGGATCAGACCACTTCGATTCTCTCGCTGACTGTCGCGTTGCTCGCCGTAATCGCAGGGCCATTCGTCTCGTGGGTGATCACGCGGCGGACTCTCGCGTCATCCGAGCGGGTCGCTGTCCGGCAGGTGATCGCACCGATGCGGCAGGCGTGGATCAACGACCTACGAGCGCGGCTCGCTGAGTTGAGCGCGACCACCCAGCATTACTTTGTCGCTGGCTACGAGGACAGAACGGATAAGGAATACCGTCGCGTGGCGCAGTTGGAACAGGAGATTGTTCTGATGTTGAATCCGCTCGAAGCGGAGCATCAGGCCCTCCAGCAGACGATCCGAGAGTTGGTGTCCTCTCTGGAACGGGGAAAAGGGGCCGACGACAGCTTCATCGCCGCTCATGGTCGGACGACGGAACTCGGCAGGACCATTCTCAAGACCGAGTGGAATCGCGTGAAGACAGGTACGTAAGCGCGTCTGACCGCTGGTCTGGGCTGTCCCTACCCTTTGGCCGATCCTCACCATTTTTCGGCGGGGGTAGGGCACCTTCCGTCCAACCCTCGTTTTTTGGTCCGGGGGTGGGGGGTGGGTGTCGCTGCGGCGCAACTGCCCCTGATTCCTGGCGACCCGTCCCATGTCAACCTCGCCCGTAGCCGGAAGACCTGTTGCCGGTGACGATCAGCGGCTAATTGTCGTCGTCTCGGCTGTCGCGTCAATCGACGGTTACGGACACGCTTACGACGACAATCACAGGGAATCCCGCGCCTCCCTCCTTCGGACTCTCGGCTGAATCTGGCTCAGAATCAGCGTCACTACTGAACTTACATTCGAGAGGACTATGCCATGGCTCTTCCCCGCGTCCCTAGCGTTCGCCGACGCCTTCCGCTCCGAAATCCCGGCTTGTCCGGGTCTAATTTCCGTATAATCCGACCTTGTTTCGGCCACGGTAGCCGAAAATGCCACGCATATGGCGTAACAGCGAGCGCATCGTAGTTTCGCTGGATTCGTGGTCGTCGAAGTCCGATGGAGCCGATGCTATGTCGCCACAACACCGAGTCACGGTGACGCTCAGCGAACGCCAGATGGGGTTCCTGCGTACGATCAAGGAGCGTGATGGTATCTCAGAGCCTGAGCAATTTATGGAGGCACTCCGCCTCTGGTGCGAGTCGCACGATTACGGAGACGACCGTACAGAGGACCAAGAGGACTTGATGCGAGAGGCCGAGAGGATCGCCAGGCGGGCCAGGAACGCTCGGTCCAAGGAAACCAAGTCACGGTCCAAATGAACGATCCGTGTTCCGCGATCAAAGGCGGCCTGCGGTCACGGATCATCGGCACTGACGCAGCATCCGTACGAACGCATGATCCGCAGACCCTGACCTCCGGGTCACCGGAAGCGTATGATTCGGCTCGTAGCTGAATTGTTGGCCATTAAACGCTCGGGGGCATCTGATGCGCATTGCAAAGGACGGCCATACCATCGCATCGATTGAGGACTGGCACCGATACGCCCCTCCGAAGCGCAACATCCATTGGGCTGAAGGGCACAGCGCGTTCGAGTTGGCACGGGCCTGGTGCGGCACCGGCACAGCGGCCATGCCCGACGACTTACGCGCCCTCTTCGATTCAAGGGACAATACACGCGGCCTCTCGGTTGATCTGGTGACGCCTGAGCATCGGATCGTGTTCGACGCGCACGGCGGTGAACCTCGGAACGCCGACCTCGCATTCGTCGGACGCACGGCGACGACGACTGTCGCTGTCACCATCGAGGCGAAGGCCGACGAGCCGTTCGGCGCAACCGTCGCGCAGACGATGACGGATGCGCTTGAGCGGCTGATCACAACTCCCGCCAGCCACGGCGTGATGCGCGTTGCGGATCTCGTGCAAGCGATCTTGCCGGTTCGAGGGAAGGACCAGCCGAAGGTAGGCGACCTGCGCTATCAACTACTGACGGCGGTGGCCGGTTCTCTCGCGTATGCCCGCGAGAATCAGGCGGACCTCGCGGTGCTGATCATCCACCAGTTCGTCACGAGCAAGACACGGGACACGAAGCACGCCAAGAACGAACAGGACTACCGGGCGTTCGTGAATCGGCTGACCGGCGTTCTTCCCGAAGCACACGACACGACGCCAAGGCTCGGGTTGTTTGCTGTCCCCGGCGCTCCCCTGTTCGCCAGTGGTAGCCGTCTGTTGATCGGAAAGATCGTCACCAATTGCCGTCCAGCGCCCACCACCACGCCCTCGCACTAACCGAGTCTGCAATATGACGCCAAGACACCGCATATCGTTGACCGTCGGGTACGACGTGGAGATGCTGCTCCGCAAAGTCCGCAAACGAGACGGCATCGCGGAGGCTGAGCAGATCGGGCGCGGACTCCGCCTCTGGCTTGGGTCAAACTCGAACGGCGTCGGAATCGACGAACAGATCACCACGCGGAACGCGGCGACACACCGGATCATTGTGACCGTCGGCAGAGCCACGGAAGTTCTGCTGCGCGAGATCCGAGAGCGCGACGGCATCTCGGAGGCTGCTCAGGTCAATCGCGGACTCCAGCTCTGGTTTGACTCGCAGGGTTTCGGAATCGACGTTCAGAAAGCCCTTCGGAACGCAGCCAGGCTCAAGGCCAGGGCCGAGAAGCTGGAGGAGGAGTACGGTCCCATTGTGCTCGTTCAGCGCGAACGGAAAGAATGATCGGATATACGATGGCGGCTCGACCTTCAGCCGCATCATCCGCAGCAGAGTATCGTCGGTCGTCTCGGATTCCCGGAAGCCGCCGTTTCAAGCGTGACCCGCACACTGGAGGACGCCCTTGGCAGGCAACCACCTTGAGTCGCTAGTCGCTGAGTGGTACGAGTTCCGTGGGTACTTCGTCCGCCGGAACGTCCAGGTCGGCAAGCGGGCCAGCGGAGGCCACGAGTGCGAGTTGGACATCGTGGCGTTTCACCCCGAGCAGCGGTCGCTGGTGCATGTGGAACCGTCGCTTGATGGGGATAGCTGGGCGAAACGCGAACTCCGCTACCAGAAGAAGTTCGACGCGGGACGCCGACACATTCCCGACCTGTTCCCCGGCATGGCGATTCCGAAGCACATCGAGCAGATCGCGCTGTTCGTGTACGGGGGCGGCGAGAGCCGGACGCAGTTGGCCGGTGGACGGGTGATGTTCATAAGGGACTTCATGGCCGAGGTCCACGCGGGCATTTCGCACCGCAAGATTGCCAGCGCGGCCATCCCGGAGGAGTTCCCGCATCTGCGAACGCTTCAGTTCGCGGCACAGTACTGGAGCATCGGCAAGAAGACCGCCTAGGCCTCCCGCAGGCGACGGCAGACGCCGATAGCAGGCACCGTCTTAACGGAGCTTCAGGCATCATCCTGAACTGGTGTCGAATCCAAGGTCATGAGAACTCCGACAGTCCGGCACCGGACACACCGTCTCGCGGTGATTCCTCCTTCCGCCACCGTTACTCCGATGTCGGCATCGGCACCCTTGTCGGATACTGAGGCGCGGGCGATTGCCGAGGCTATCATGCTGCGGTTCGCGCACTACGCCAGACAGTACGACACCAAGAAGTACTGGCCGGAGGTCTACAAGCGCGTTCGGCGCGAGTTCCGCCAGCCGAACCGTGTGGCTTCTGGTACGCTACGTGAGGCGCTGCTCTGGAAGTACGGGCACCTCGGCAAACGCGACATCCCGCCAGCCCACAAGCGACTGATCGAACAACTCCAGCGCGGCTGGCCTGCTGCCTCCGCCGGGCTTCCTGGCGTGCCAGAAGATGCATTCGTTGTGCTGGATCGAGCCTTCGGGGGCAGAACGCGGTTCATCACGATGGCGTTCCTGCTCCACCTACTGCACCCTCGCGGCGTGCCGATCATCGACCAACACAACTTCCGGGCGGTCAATGCGCTGATGGCGAGCGTTAGGCCAGACTGGCGCGGAAAGAAGAAGCCCTCGGCGTACGGGGACATCATGTTCATCGCGGCATTCATGAGGGCGGTTCTCGTCGCGTGGGGCCGGTTGGACCCCGGCTCGGTTCCGACTGACCGGGAACTGGACAAGTTCTTCATGATGTACGGAAAGGCCATCAAGTAGCGTCGCCGGTGCGCTCAGCCACGGAAGGCCGCCCCTTCCACCACGAGTCGCCACTTCTGAGCCGTTTGGCGGAAATGTCCGTGGCCGAAAGTGTCCGTGGTGAAACGATGACAGCCCAGAGCAGTGACGACCAACCGGCGCGTCCAGCGGAGGCCGCTGCCGCCACAGACGCGGGGGCCGCAGAGGCTGACCGCTTCTTTAGGCTCTTGCGCCAGAAGACGGAGGCGTTTGTTGCCAGCGGTTTTCGGGAAGGGCACGCCCGAAGGCTGGCGGACCTGGAACTGCGGATCGCCCGGTGGCCGTCCGCATGGGGCGACGACTTAGTGGTCTTGATCTACGGAGACTTCAGTGCGCCACCGACGGAGTTGGACTTCCCTGACCTCGGCATCACGATTGAGCCGGAGCAAGTCACTACCAGCGACATTCGGACCGCGATGTGTGTTCTGAAGGCCCGCGTGAAGATCCCGGAGAAATCGGTCAAAGCGTTGGTGGACGCCGCAGCGCGGATCAGTACGCTCCTTGGAGCGCTAGCGGTGCTGAATTGGGGGAACTGCGGATTCGGCTGGTGGTCGCACTTGACCCACGGCCCAGACGGTGGGGTGATGCCGAAGCTGGAGCCGGATCGGGTCAAGAACGTGGTCGAAGCGCTTCGGAAGTTGCCGTTGCCCGTCGCACGGAAGCTCCAGTCGGCGCTCTATTGGATTCGTGAACCGCGCCAGCTATTGATGGAAGGATACCGGAGCGATGCTCTTCGCGTATACGCAGGGTACTGGAACGCCTTCGAGTGCCTTGTAGAGGCTGTGTGCCTTCTCCGTCCTCAGCCCACACTGGGGAAGGCCGAGAAACAGGCAGGCATCGATGCGTTCGTCGCGGTAAGGAAAGGCAAGCTCGACGCCGCTGCGATTTCAGAATGCTACAAACAGTTCGTCGATGCGGGGTTCGTCGCCAAGGCGAGCCACGCGCTCCGGGTCTGCTTCCCCGAACGGGCGGATCAGTATATCGTGGAATGCTTCCGCATGAAGCCGGAGCAGGACCGGCTGTACAACATCCGAAACGCCATAAACCACGGCGATGTCGATGCGGACGACCCTAACGAACTGCTGCGGGTAGAGGACCGGCATAGCAGGTTGTGGATGATCGTATTCGGAATGCTCGGGTTGATTATCCCGATTGACCGTCCGCGTGATGAACGGTAGCCAAATGGCGCATGGCTGACCGCAGCGTCGTCACTTCCAATCGTAAGAGCACTCACGGGTGAGGCTCGGGGACTTCATCGAAGACGACTAGCGACACCCGACGATTTGCAACGAGCTTCCATCCCACTGGCGACGGAAACGCGCCAGCGGCATCGTCGTCGGTCGCCGGTGCGTGCGCGGGTTCTGGGAATCGAGAAACGACACGGTGTCAGCCGATACATCGATGACGACGATCCAGTGACCGCGTGTGCCCCACCGCCACACGTTGCTCCCCATCCCCACTATGACAGGCGCTCGCCGGAGACGACGCTCCAGGATCGTCCAGGTGTTGCGCGACTTGCTGTTGGTGGTTCGGTAACGGATGGCCTGTCGTCGGAGGTAGCCGGTCACGTCGTCGAGTGTGACACCCTCTGGTCTTCGACGGCCCGACTCGGAGTTGAGGACGTAGACGCCGAGTGCCTTGCGGAGATCACCATAGGACGGCACCCGCTTTCGGCGGATGTGGAATTTCAAGAGCATCATGGTGGCCGCCACGCCGCAGGAGACGTGGGGGAAGGCGTACGTGCGTTGACTGACGAACGGCACCTGGTGCATGCGTACAATCTCCTTGATCGACGTTGAACATCGCTGACGCTGGCCACGGTTAGCCCGCTTGTCTCGCCTGGAACGGCACCACGGTTGCGCCTTTGGTCGCCTTCAGGATGTGTTGCAACTGTCGGCCCCATGCGGTCAGCGCCTTGCGCTTCTCAGCGTCATAAGAGTGGCGGTCGTAGACAGCCGTGACGCCTTGCTCGACGTGGTTGAGCACTTTCGAGAGGACGAGGCGTGGTGTACCGGTGCTGGTCATTCGGCTTGCGGCAGTGCGCCGCAGGTCGTGCGGGCGGAAGTCAACGCCGCATGATTCCCGGATTCGCTTCGTGGCCTTTCTGGTCCAGGCCAGCGACTTTCCCTCGTGCCAGCGGGACGGGAAGACCCACTCGCTCGGCTCCTTCGCATCCAGGTGCTTCTTTGCGCGTCCTTCGTTGATTTCGGGCAGTCGCTCTGCCTGCCAATCCCTCAAGTCCTTCAGGATCGTCACGGCTTGAGGATTCAGCGGCACGCGGTGAGATAGCCCGTTCTTGGCGCGTTCAGCAGGGATGGTCCACCAACCCGCGTCGAGATCGACATCTGCCCAGCGCATGCTCAACACTTCGCCTCCCCGCTGGGCGGTCAGGAATCGGAGCTTGAATAACGCTCGGACGGAAGGCTCCTCGGCGTCGAACGCCGTCCACACCTGGCGTATTTCTTCGTCGTTCAGCACGCGCTCACGAGGGCGTTCCTTCCCGCCCGGAGGCTTCACCTGGTGGCACGGGTTGTGTTCAAGCCACTCGCGCTCGATGGCGAAGTTGAACATCTTGCGGATCAACGCCAGCACGCGGTTGGCGTGGACGTGCGCACCTCGGTCGTATACGGCCTCGACGACGGCGCGGACGTGGCTCCGGGTGATTTCGGATGGCGCGGAGTGCTTCCACCCTGGCAGCAGGTCGCGGTCGATGATCCGCTGGTCTTCCTTCCACGTCTTCTTCTTCGGGATCGCATGCCGCTTCATGTACTCGTCGCACAGGTCGGCGAAGGTCTTGGCGTGGTCGTTGGCGTATTTCTCTGCCGCTGGATCACGACCATCGGCGATGGCTATACGTGCCTGCTCCGCACGCGCATTGGCTTCAGCGAGCTTCATTTCCGGGTACGAACCGAACGTGATTCGGTGTGTCCGAAGGCGGAAGCGATACTGGTAGACCCACGACTTCTGGCCGGACCACGAAACGCGCAGTCCGAACCTCTTGCAGCCCTTCTTCCAGTAATCAACCTTGGCCGGGCGCGGTGGAATGGGAAGGTGCTTCAGGGTGAGGTCAATGAACTCGATGATCGGCATGAATCGACTCCCTTCTGTCGGGAAGAGCGCGGGGAGAGCGTTTCAAAGGAACTGGGCGAACAATCTAGCGACATGATAACACGACAAATGTCGTGTTATCTATATGTCTTTGAAGGACTTACGTGTGTCTTTGCGTTCCAGGCGGTTTCAGGCGGTAGTGTCAAAAATATGACTCTTAATCTGCGGGTTCACGGTTCGATTCCGTGGCGGCTCACCATTTAACTCATTCCATGACAGGCACTTACAGGATCGGCTAATTTCTGCCGATCGGCCGTTTTGTCTCCGGGGTAACACCGGGGTAACAGAACGACGAAACTCGCGGGGCTGGCCGTGAGCCTCCGGTGGAGGGGCTCGGAGACATCGGCACTCCGTAACAACCTCCAGAATTCGTTCCGGGGCTACCACCGATCACGGTGGAAGTCCGCCGTCATCATGCGCGGCGCCATCTTCTCGCCGTCGAGCAGCCGGGCCACAAACCGGAGACGCTCATCCATGACGTGACACTCGTTCCACGGCATGCCCCCTCCCTTGCGAAAAGGGCCAAAGTGTCACCCTTGTCTCCGGAATGAACTGTTACCTTTCTCTCAGGTAGCTCAAACAACTCACTGAACCGTACCGAGTTCGTCGGAGAGCCCGTTCGTCGAGAGGATGGACTCTGTGGCACGACCGAGTCGGTACTCCCCCGAGGTGCGAGGGCGCGCGGTACGGTCGGTCCGGGAGCATGCCCGGAGCATCCGTCGCAGGGGGCGGCGATCCGGTCCGTGGCCGAGAAGTTGGGCTGTCGAGACGAGACGCTGCGCCGGTGGGTCCGCCAGGCCGAGCGGAATGCGGGCGAGCGAGATCTTGCGCAACGCGTCGGCGTATTCTGCCCAGGCGGAGCTCGACCGCCGCGCGAAATGATGGTCGCGTTCATCGACGACCATCGGGGCCACGACGGGGTCGAGCCGATCTCCGCGGTGCTGCCGATCGCCCCCTCGACGTACTTTCGTCATCACGCGCCGGCAGGCCGACCCGGCGCGCCGGTCGGCCCGAGCCCAGCGCGATGACGCACTGCGCGGCGCGATTCAGCGGGTCTGGAACGCGCACTATCAGGTGTACGGGCCGCGGAAGGTCTGGAAGCCATGGCGACGGGAGGGCAGATGCTCGGACCGACGGTCCGGATCCCGCTCGTCGTCGTCGCGGACGCGCCGGTGAGACGGCTGCACGAAATCAGAGCAGGGAGGCCCGCAACGAGGAACTGATCCCGGCGAGCCCCGCCTCCAACTCCGGCACCGTGGGCCAACCGAACCCTAGCCGAAAGTGCCTTCGGGATTGCTCGAACCAATGGCCGGGGCCGACGTAAGTCCCGAAGTCGTCGCTCAGGACCCGGTAGAACGTGTCCAGGTCGACCGGTGCGTTCGGGCTGATCCGTGGAAAACACACGGCGCCGCCCCTGGGTGGCACCCATTCGAGCAACTCCTCCCGTGCCATCCACGCGCGCGTGATGCCGAACGCCTCGGCGATTCGCCGGGAAATCTCGGGCAACCAGGCGCCGCGCTGCCTGAGCACCTCGAACGCGATGGCCTCGTCGACCACGCTGCCGCAAATCCCGATCTGCTCCTTTGCCGCGAGGAACGTCTCCATGAGATGCGGGTCGCGGCAGAGGAGCCAGCCGGCCCGGATTCCGGGAACGCCGTACGTCTTCGACAGGGACGACACGCTGATCGCCCGGGTGCTGAGCGTGGCGGCACACGGCAACGGACCGTCGAACGTCATCTCCCGATAGGTCTCGTCCACGAGGAGCCGGCAGTCCGCCGCATCGACCATGTCGACGAGGCGGCGAAGATCCCGTTCGGGCATGACTTGCCCGGTTGGATTGTGCGGCACCGTCACGCTCACGTACCGGGTGCGCGGAGTCAGCGAGGCGCGGATGGCATCGAGGGGAACGGCGTACTCTTCGTCGAACGAGAGGTCGAGGTAGCTGATGTCGGCCTCGATCGCTCGCGGGGTGAAGATGTTGGTCGCGTAGTTGGGACGCACGACGACGACGTGGTCCCCTTTCTCGAGCAAGGTCGTGGCGATGATGAACAACGCCTGAGCCGCGCCACCGGTCACCAGCACGGCGTCCGCCGCGACACCACTGGTTTCGGCGATCAGGTCGACGAGCCCGCGGTGACCTCGGTGCTCGCCATAGAGGAGGACCAGGTCGTCCAGCGCAACGCGCAAGTCGCCGAGGGAGCGGTCCCGCACTGAACTCTCCGCCAGATTGTAGCGGATGCTGAGATAGCCTCGTTCCTCGGGCGATTCGACCTCGATCGGCATGCGGACGTACTTCACCGGGCCCTCCTTGGAACCGATACAACAGCCCCTCCGACACGCGCGCGATCTAGAATTGTACTCCGTTAGCGTGTAATACAAACAGAGGTCTCTCCATGACACTGGGCTCCAGCACCCCCGAGCAGATCGTCCACCGCATCGTGGACGTCCTTCGTCAGCGCCGGACGCCGGCGGGCGAACACTTGACCGAGGCGGCGTTCGCGGCCGACCTGGGCCTGTCGCGGTCGCCGATCCGTCGCGCGTTCGCGCGCCTTCGCGACCGCCAACTCCTGGTCAGGAAGCGGAACCGGGGGTACTTCCTCGCCGTCAACGGCGACGCCATCGACGAGCGACGCCTGGCTCTCGCGTCCGATCCCCTCGAGGACCTGTACCTGCGGGTGGCCGAGGACCTGCTCAGCGAGCGCATCCCCGAGGAATTCTACGAGGCCACCCTCTTGCGCGACTACGACGTCACTCGGGGACAATTGCTGAAACTGCTGGCGCGCATGGCGAACGAGGGTCTCGTCGTCCGGAAGCCCGGACATGGCTGGAAGGTGGTCCCGGTCCTGAGGGACGCCGAAGCGCACAACCAGAGCTACCGCTTTCGCATGGCCATCGAACCCGCCGCCCTTCTCGAGCCCACCTACCGCGTGGACAGAACGGCGTTCGACGAGGTTCGCGAGACCCAACGCCGCATGGTCGCGGGCGACGTCTTCAGGCTCGAGCGACCGAGGCTGTTCCAGATCGGGGCTGAGTTTCATGAAGCGATCGTCCGCTGGTCGGGGAATCGCTTCTTCCTCGAAGCGATGCAACGCCAGAACCAACTGCGCCGGCTCCTCGAATACCGTTCGAAGGGCGACCGAGACCTGACGCTCGCCCAGTGCCGAGAGCACCTGAGACTGCTCGACCTCATCGATCAAGGCCGGCAACGGGAGGCGGCCGACTTTCTTCGGCGTCACCTGGACGCCGTGCGGCGCAGGAAGACGCGGCACCGGCGGTCGAGTCGGCGCGCCGGCGGACGCCCGGCGGGCGCGGGACAGGGTTCCGTCTGATTGTATTTCTTCGTTGTATAGTACAATCTACCTGCGATAGGCTGATCGCCGACTGAGACCGCCCCTCGTCGGCCACCGGGCCGCGAAGGGTCTCGACCCGATCGACCCAAGAAGGCGACATGGCCCGACCCAGTGAAACAGCTCGTGTCGTGGGAGCGCAGGCGGGCGCGGCGGAGGACCGCGCCGCGAGCGATCGCGCCTTCAGGAAGGTCATCGTTCGCTTCTTGCCGACGATGATCCTCGCGTCCATCGTCGCCTACATCGATCGCACGAATATCGGCTTCGCGGCCCTGACCATGAATCAGGACCTCGGGCTGTCGCCGCTGGCGTTCGGCTGGGGAGCCGGCGTCCTCTTCTTCGGGTATTGCGTCTTCGAAGTTCCCAGCAACGCGTTGCTCTACCGCGTAGGCGCCCGCCGCTGGCTGACACGCATCATGATCAGCTGGGGGCTCGTGACCGCAGCCACGGCGCTCGTCGTGGGGCCCAGGAGTTTCTACGCGGCGCGCTTCCTGCTGGGTGTCGCCGAGGCGGGGTTCACGCCCGGTGCCATGTTCTTCTTGACCGGCTGGGTCCCCTCGCATTACCGGGGCCGGCTGATGTCCTGGTACTACCTGTCGGTGCCCGTGGCCTCCCTCATCAGCGGGCCCGTGTCGAGCCTCGTCTTGCAGTTGGACGGGGTGCTGGGCCTGGCCGGGTGGAAATGGCTGTTCATCGCGGAGGGAGTGCCCGCGCTCGTCATTGGACTCGTACTGCGGCGCCTGCTCACGGAACGGCCACAGGACGCCGGGTGGCTCACCCCCGCAGAGCGCGACATCATCATTCGCTCGATGGCCGCGGAGCGGCGTGAACGGCCCGTCAGGAATCTCTGGGCGGCCATGGCCGACGCCCGCGTGCTCCTGCTCGCCTCGATTCAGTTCTGTTTCACAGTCGGCTCGTACGCTGTCGCAATCTGGCTGCCGCTCATTCTCAAGGGCCACGCCCTCTCGAACAGCGCGATCGGACTCGTCGCGGCCATTCCGTACCTGTTCGGGTGCGTAGGCACCATCGTGTGGGCGCAGCGCGTTGACCGCACGGGTCGTCGGATCGGACACCTGGCCGCCGCATGCCTGGTGGGTGCCGCCGGCCTGCTCGTTTCCGTACAGTTCTCTTCCCTGACCCCGTCGATGGTCGGGCTCTCGATCGCCCTTGTGGGTATCACGTCCGCGCGGGGCATCTTCTGGTCGATTCCTCCGCGATTCCTCACGGGCCTTGGCGCGGCCGGTGGTTTGGCGTTCATCAACTCCATCGGCACGCTCGGCGGGTTCTTCGGGCCCGTCATCATGGGATGGCTGAAGGCGAGCACTGGCTCGTTCACCGCGGGACTTGCCGTGATGGCAGGGCTCATGGCGGTGGCGAGTGCGCTGACCCTTGGCATGCATCTGGTCATTCGACAGGAATGAGCGCCCAATGCGGAGCGCGTCGCGCCACGCGAGGAGCAGAACGATGACAGCGGTTCGAGAGTCCTATCTGGACCAACTGGACGTGAACGGGGAGCCGTACGATTTCGTCGCGCTCTGCAAGTTGCCCGGCCTCGACCACGTCGAATGCCTTCCCTACTCCGTGAGGCTCCTGCTCGAGAACGTCGCCCGGTGCTCTCCAGGGCATCTCCCGCTGGTTGTTCAACGGGCGATGCACGGCGGCCCCAGCTGCGAGGTTCCTTTCCATCCCAATCGCTTGATGCTGCACGACACGACCTGCCTGCCCGCGCTGGTCGATCTGGCTGGCGTGCGTGACGTCGTGGCGCGACTGGGCGGGGATCCTGCTGCTGTCAACCCGACCATCCCGTGCGTCCTGACGGTGGACCACTCGGTCGTCGTCGAGTGTCACGGCTATCCGCGTGCAGCCGACGACAACCTCGCCATCGACTTCCGCCGCAACGCCGAACGCTATCGACTCATCAAGTGGGCCGAGCAGAGTCTCGATGCGTTTCGCGTCGTCCCGCCGGGCACCGGGATCATCCACCAAGTGAACATGGAGGCGATTGGCCAGGTCGTGGTGCAGGCCACGGATGCCTCCGGCCGGCCCATGCTGCATCCTGACAACATGGTGGCCACCGACAGCCATACGCCGATGATCAATGCCCTCGGCATTCTCGGCTGGGGGGTGGGCGGACTCGAGGGCCAGGCGGCGATGATGGGCGAGCCCGTCTCCATCCCCTTTCCCGAGGTCGTGGGGATTCGGGTGGTGAATGCGCTGGGAAGCGGAATCACAGCGACCGACCTCGCTCTGCATCTCACGGAGCTGTTGCGGGCGCATGGAGTGGTCGGGAAGTTCGTCGAGTTCTGCGGTTCCGGTCTCGAGACGCTCGGCTGGGGGGACCGCGCCACCGTGGCGAATATGGCGCCGGAGTACGGAGCCACCGTGGTGTTCTTCCCGTTCGACCGGACCACCCTCGATTACCTGCACCTGACGGGCCGAACCGCGGCCCAGTGCGAACGTGTCGCCGCGTACATGACGGCACAGGGACTCTGGCGACACAGCGATTCTGCGGAACCTCGCTTCAATTCGGTGATCGACCTCGACCTCTCGGCCGTCCGCCGGTGCGTCGCTGGCCCCAGCCAGCCGCATCAGCGCCGAGACCTCTCGGCCGTGGCTCAATCGTTCAAGGACGAGATGCTCAGCGACATCGGGGGCAACCTCGCCGCTCGTACCTTCACGTGTGCCGAGTTCGGAGAGCCTGTCCGACATGGGGCGGTGGTCATCGCCGCGATCACGAGTTGCACCAACACGGCGAATCCGCGCGTGATGATCCAGGCCGGCCTGCTCGCACGGCGCGCACGTCGGTACGGCCTCCGACCCAAGCCCTGGGTGAAGACCTCCATGTCGCTCGGTTCCCGCGTTGTCGCTGACTACCTGCGGAACAGCGGGCTGTACGCGGATCTGGCTGCCCTCGGCTTCGATCTCACGGGGTTCGGCTGCATGACGTGCATCGGCAACTCGGGGCCGCTCGAACCGCATGCTGAAGCGTTCTGCAAGGATGGACTTCGCGGCGTCGCCCTGTTGTCCGGAAACCGCAATTTCGAAGGGCGGGTGAATTCCAGTGTCGGGGCCGCTTACCTCGCTTCGCCCGCCCTGGTCGTGGCGTACGCGCTTGCCGGAACCGTCGACCTCGACGTCGAGCAGGGGGTTCTCGGCATCACCGACTCCGGCAGACAGGTGCGGTTGGACGATTTGATGCCGGGCGACGAGGAGATCGAGGCGGCCGTTCGCGAGCACGTGACGCCGGCGATCTTCCGGAATCGGGCCGAGACGCTGTGGGAGGGCACTCCCCATTGGCAGGGGTTCAGCGCCGAGCGCAGTATCCGATGGCCCTGGGATGTTCGCTCGACCTACATCCAGCCGCCGGCGTACCTCGCGACGATTGCGCGCATGCCCCCCGCATCGCTGGCGATTCGAGGCGCGCGCATTCTCCTCGTCCTCGGTGACAACGTCACGACCGACCATATCTCGCCCGCCGGAACGATTCCGCCAGACAGCCCTGCAGGCCGGTACCTGCTCGCACGCGGCGAACCCGTCGCGGACCTCAACCAGTACTCAACTCGTCGCAGCAATCATGAAGTCATGCTCCGTGGAGCCTTCACGAACCGCGGCGCCGTCAATCGAATGCCAGGAACGGAGCGCCAAGGACGCGGCGCGCTGGCGTACACGGCCGACCGCACGGCGGTGGTGCCAGTGTACGACGCCGCGGCCACCTACTCCGCCGCGGCCATCCCGCTCGTCGTCATCGCGGGGCGCAACTACGGCGTCGGCTCGAGCCGTGACTGGGCGGCGAAGGTCCAGGCCTTGCTGGGCGTAAAGGCGGTGATCGCGCGCAGCTACGAGCGCATCCATCGCAGCAATCTGATTGGCATGGGCGTCTTCCCGCTGGAGTTCGGGTCCGGCGATGACCGAGAGCAGTACGGCTTCACCGGGCAGGAGGTCCTTGACTTCGAGGGGCTCGACTCCATCGACGTCGGACTGAATCGTGTCCTGCTACGGGGAGCGGGCGCGCCGATTCCGCTGACGTTGCGCGTCGATTCCAGGCAGGAACTCCGCTACCTGCGAAACGGCGGCGTGCTGCCCTACGTCGTTCGAAGGGTCGTGGCCGCACAGGATGTGCAGGCGACCGGCGCAGATGCCCGAGACTCGCGCTCGGGCGGGAGGTGAGGACGATGCTGGCTCTCCCTGACACCGCAGTCGGCAACTCGTGCGCGCCAGTGTTCGCGCCGTCCGCTCTGGACAGGCATGAACGTCGTACTTTCCTGCAGGGGCTCGTGGCCTGTGCCAGCTACGCGGCGTTCCCAGGACCGCCCGTGGCCAGCGCGGCGTCCGGCCGCGCACCAGCCCCAGGCCCCGTTCCCACGCAGCAGCAGCAGGCAACCGCCTTCTTCGTGTACACCGGGTGTCGCACGACCCGCGAACGAAACGCACGCGGCGACGGAATCAACGTGTACCGCATGGAGCCAGCGTCGGGGCGATGGACTCACGTGCAACTGTGCCGCGACCTGGTGAACCCGTCTTTCCTGGCTCTGGATCGCAGTCGGCGGTTCCTCTACACGGTTCATGGGGACGGCACCGAGATGAGCAGCTTCCGGATCGACGAGCGGACCGGTGAACTCAGCCCCATCAACCGTCGATCGACCCACGGGAAGAACCCAGTCCACTTGTCGTTCGACCCGACCAACCGCTTCGTGGTTGTCGCGAACCACATCAGCTCTTCGGTCGCCGTTCTCGGCGTCAATCCGGTTGACGGCGCGATCGGCGATCTGGTCGATCTCGTGACGCTCGAAGGGAAGATCGGCCCTCATCGGATCGAACAGCCGTTCGCGAAGCCGCACCAAGTCGCGTTCGACGCGTCGGGCCGCTTCATCGTCGTGCCGGACAAAGGGCTCGATGGATTGTTCGTCTTTCGGTTCGACGGCGCGACAGGGAAGTTGACCGCGGCCGACACACCCTTCGTCTCCGCGCGCGAGACGTCCGGGCCGCGTCACTTCGTGTACCATCCGACGCGGCCCTACGCGTACGCCATCAACGAACTGGACTCCACGATGACGGGGTACCGCTACGATGGCGAGAAGGGCCGGCTGACGCCATTTCAGATCGTTTCGACGTTGCCCGATACATGCACCGGCAACAGTCGTGCGTCCGAGCTGGCAGTGTCACCGGACGGCCGTTTCGTCTATGGGTCGAACCGCGGTCACGACTCCCTCGTCGTGTTCACCGCCGACCGAGAGTCGGGAAGGTTGTCACCCGTCGAGTGGATACCTTCCGGTGGCAGGACTCCGCGCTTCTTTGCCCTCGACCCGACCGGAGCCTACCTGTACGCAGCCAACGAAGACAGTGACACCATCGTGACGTTCAGTCGGAATGAGGCAACAGGCCGGCTCACGCCCGTCGGCGACGTGATGCAGACCGGGAGCCCGGTCTGCATCCTCTTCCGGCCGACGCGCTGACGACAAGGCCGGCGGCTCCTGTGGAGCCTCCACCTGCGGCAGCCCTGCCGCGGTGAGAAGAGCGGGGAGAGCTACTTGCGGACCAAGTCGGCGATCGTGATCTCCTCTTCCGTCCGCTTGCCTTCCTTGTTCTGCGAGGCCTTCATCCACTCCGGGTTGTTGGCCAGTGCAGCACGCACCTTGTTCTTGACCAGTTCGCGCTGCGCCAATCCCTCGATGTCGCGGTATTCGAGCACTGCCAGCGCGTCCCACGGCTTGCCCGCGGGATGGTGACTCAGGTAGACCGTATACGCTGACAGTACCCTCTCCTTCATCCAGCCGTCGTACTGCGGAAGCACGTAAGCTTCGGCGTAGGCCTTGTACTCTCCGACGCTCGAATACTGGTAGGGGATGACGAAGTACACCGCCTTGGCCGGCGTGCGGTCCGGGGCCTCCTTGTGCCAGATATCATCGGCCAGGTACGTGCCGGTCGGCGATGCGAGAGCGAGGCCGGTGGCGGACAGTCCTCCGGGTGCGTTCCGGTCGATCTCCTTCCACCGCGCCATATCCGCGTAGTGCGCGAAATCGAGCACCAGCATGGCATCCCACGTGTTGGAGCCGGAGAATGAACTAACGAAGACTCGGTAATCCTTGAAGATTCCGTCGGCCTTCCAACGATCGAACTGCGGCAGGCCCTCGCGCTCCAAGTACTGCAGGAAGGCGGGCCGCTTCGCGGCGGGCGACGAGTACGTGACGAGCACGCTGGCAGCCCCGGTGCCGCGCTCCTGAGCGACAGCCAAGGGGGCCAGCGACAGCGCGCAACTCACCAATGCCACACGTTTCAGAATCGTCTTGATCATGTCACCTCCCCCGGCGGCTACCAGCCGATCGCGTACACCATGTTGCGCGGGTCTGCGCCAGCCGTCAGGAAGTTGGTGCGGCCATTGAACATGACACCGTTGACCCGGCCCTCGTCCTCGACGACCGATTCGATCTCGTAACCTGTCGCGCGGAGACGGTCCATCGTCTCCTTCGGAATCCGGTTCTCGACCTGCAGTTTCGGCTTGAGCGCGCTGCCGGTCTCCTGGTAATCGCCGAAGATGATCCGCGGCTTGGTGATGGCGGTCTGGATGTCCATGTCGAAATCGACGATGTTCACGATGACCTGGGCCATGCGTTGCCAGATCCCGTCCGAACCGGGCGTCCCGATCGCCATGAACGGCTTCCCATCCTTCAACGCAATGATTGGCGACTGGTTCGAGCGCGGTCGCTTGCCGGGTTCCATCCGGGACGGGCTGTCGGGCTCCATGTGCAGGTGCCGCATCTGATTGGAGAACAGGACGCCGGTCCCTTCTGCCACGATGCCCGATCCGAACCACGCTCCGAGTGTCTGCGTGAGGGAGACCATGTTGCCTTCGGCGTCGACGACCGTCAGGTGCGTCGTGTTCTCACGCTTCTTCTGGCCGGCGAGCGGCAGGTCGCCGGACCGCACCACCGGAATCGTCTTGTTGAGGTCGATCAACCCGCGGCGTTCCGCCGCGTACTCCTTCGACAGCAGGCGGTCGACCGGCACGGTGACGAAGTCCGGATCGCCAACGTACCGGTTCCGATCCGCGGCCGCGAGGCGGATCACTTCACCAACGAGGTGCAGATACTCGGGAGTGTTGTGCCCCATCGACT
>DASXVO010000058.1 GCA_036504215.1 Vicinamibacterales bacterium
GTCGCACATGAAGCGGGCGCCTGGGTGCACATCGACGGGGCGTTCGGGCTGTTCGCGGCGGCGTCCCCCCGGCTGCGGCACCTGACGGCCGGTTTCGAGGCCGCGGAGTCCTGGGCAACGGATGCCCACAAGACGCTGAACGTGCCCTACGACTGCGGCATCGCTATCGTCGCCGACGATGCTGCGATGCGCTCGTCGATGGGGATGCACGGCGACTACCTGATCCAGGACGAGGCCGGCGAGCCGTTCGACCGGGTGCCGGAGATGTCGCGGCGAGCGCGGGCCACGACGGTGTGGGCAGCTCTCGCCTCATTGGGACGCAGCGGCGTCGCCGAGCTGGTAGAGCGTTTCTGCCACCACGCGACGATGTTCGCAGAGGGCATCGCGCAGATCCCGGGCGCAACGGTGCTGAACGACGTCGTGTTCACCCAGGTATGTGCGAGCTTCGGCAGCGACGACCACACCCGTGAGGTGGTGCGCCGGATGCTCGCGGACGGAACCGCCTGGACCACAGGTTCGCGGTGGCATGATCGTGCCGTACTGCGGGTGGCGTTGTGCAATTGGTCGACCACGGATGCTGACGTGGAGGCGACGTTGGCGGCGCTTCGCCGTGCGGCAGCCTGAGAGGGGTCTCAATGGAGGTAGTCGCCGCCGTGTTCACCGACGGTGAACGTGTGCTGGCGTGCCGACGCCGTGAGCATCTCCAGGCGGGCGGACGCTGGGAGTTCCCCGGTGGGAAGCTCGAGGTTGGCGAGGACGCGGAGGATGCGCTGGTCCGCGAGATCGCGGAGGAACTCGGTGTCGAGATCGAGGTCGATGACCTCCTCGACAGCACCACGACCATGGTGGACGGGACCGAGATCACCCTGTCCTGCTACTTCGTGCACGCCGTGGCGGAGAATCCGCAGTTCAGCACGGACCACGACGAGCTCGGCTGGTTCGAGCGCGACCGCCTGGTGTGGCTGAACTGGGCCGAGCCCGACCGGCCCGCGGTCCGGAAACTCGCTTTCGCCTGCCCCTGACAGCAGAGCGCTCCCTGAGGAGCTTCGCGAGCGGACCAAAAGAAGTGTCACGAAGGGCAGCCGACACCACGCCTCCTCGACCGACGCGGAGCAACGCGGGCCCATCCGCCACACTGGACCCATGGCACTCTTCGGACGCACAACGCTCGACCCCGACACCGAGGCGGCCCTCACCCGGCTGGTCGGACGGCGTCCGCGCATCCTTGCCTCCGGGCGCGGCCCCGAGGGTGAAGCGGTCGGCCTGATCGACCGGCTGGTGTACCGCAGTGGCGGAGACTGGCGCCAGCAGTTCTGGCACGAGGTCGAGCGTGGCAACTGGGACCAGGCCACCCGCCGCCTCCGGTGGACCGACGTCGGCGGCGAGGTCGTCGACGTGGAACTGACGCAGACCGGAACGCTGCCCGACCTGTTCAACGAGAGGGTGACCGCCAGCATCGCCTGCATGCGCGTGGTCGACCTCGACACCCGCGGGACGGCGGTCATCACCGCCCGTCGTCACCTGGGCGACGCCGCGGCTCCCCTGGTCTGGCGCATCGCCCCCGGCAAGGGTGCGACCGCGGAGTCCGTGGCTGCCGACCGCGGAGTCGCCGCAGAACTGGCGAGGCTTCGCGCCGAATACGACCTGAGCTGAAGTTCTGGTAACGTATCGCCTCGCGCGAGCGCGATCCCCTGTAGCTCAATTGGCAGAGCGTCGGACTGTTAATCCGTAGGTTCCTGGTTCGAGTCCAGG
>DASXVO010000060.1 GCA_036504215.1 Vicinamibacterales bacterium
CGCCTGTCGCGAGGACGGGCGAGACGCCCGTCCCACTCGGCATGAGCGTGCCACTCGGCATGAGCGTGCCACTCGGCATGCCCGTGCCCCTCGGCATGCCCGTGCCCCTCGGCATGCCCGTGCCCCTCGGCATGAGCGTGCCACTCGGCATGCCCGTGCCCCTCGGGACGCCCGGCGTCTGTGATATTCTTCGCCCGCCCCTCTCGCCCCTCGTGTATGCCAGGTTCCGCCTGACTGCGTGCGTCTCGCCTTTCTTCCAGGAGGCTTGGTCATGATTCGCTCGCTCCGCCCGTCGCTGCTGTTGTTTCTCGTCGCGTGCCTGATGGCCTTGATGGCGATGCCGCTCGTCGCGCAGCCGGCCAAGTCACCGAAGGCGCAGGCGCCCGTGCTCCTGACCTCGTGCGGACAGAGCCCGGGGCCGGTGAAGGTCAAGGCGTTCCTGCAGCGCCTGCAGATCGACTACGACATGAAGGACACGGCCACGGTGGCCGACCTGGGCGCCAAGCCTTACAAGACCCTCATCATCGTGACCGGCAGCAGCCTGAAGGGGATGGGCGGCGCCGGCGTGTCCATCGACGATGAGCTGAAGCGGACGACGGCGCTGATTGCCGAAGCGAAGAAGCGCGGTCTGACGATCATCGGGGCGCACGTCGAGGGGATGGAGCGGCGCGCGAAGAATGCGGCGCCCGGTGACAATTCCGACGAGATGTCGATCGACGCGGTGTGTCCGAAGTCGGCGTTCCTGATCGTCCGCAAGGACGGTGACGAGGACGGCCGCTTCACGGCGCTGTCGAAGAAGACCAACGTGCCGGTGATCTTCTTCGAGAAGAACCTCGAGCTCAGTGACGTCCTGAAGAACGTCTTCGGCAAGTAGGGAGCGTCGCCGTGAGCATGTTCACGCAGGCCGGCATCGTCCTGGCCACCATGGTGGCCGTCTATGTCGTCGTGCGCGCCTTCCGCGTGTCCACGGAACTGGCGATGTTCGGCGCCGCCCTCGGCGGCGCCACGGTCGCCGGCTTCGGGTTTCCCGCCCGTCACGTGGCCGAAGGCGCCGCCACCTATCTCGACATCAACCTGATCTTCGTGACGGCCACGCTCTTCATGAACCTCCTGAAGGAGTCCGGAGGCGTGGCGTTCGTCGTCAGGGCGATCCTGAAGGGGTTCCACCGCAGCCGCGCGCTGCTGCTTGTGTTGCTGACGATCCTGCTGCTGGTGCCCGGTGCGCTGACCGGCGCGGGCAGCGTCACGGTCCTGGTCGCCGGATCGCTCGTCGCCGTCGTGCTGCACTACATGGGAATTCCGAAGCACAAGGCGGCGGCGATCATCTTTCTCAACGCGGGTCTGAGCGCGGCGGCGCCGCCGGTCAGCCTCTGGGCGATGATGACGGCCGCCGGCGTCAACATGCCCTACGTCGGCTTCTTCTGGCCGTTGATGCTGCCGTGTCTGATCGCGGCCCTGCTCACGAGCTTCATTCTCGGCTGGAGGAGCGAGGGGGCGACGGACGTCACCAAGGCGCTCGAGGAATTGCCAGAGCCGCCCCCCGGCATGGCGTGGTGGCGGGTGCTGTTGCCCTTTGTCGTCTTCGCAGGGCTCGTCTGGATGGCGCGGCAGTGGCCGTTCTCCACGCCGATTCTCGGCCTGCCGCTGATGTTCGCGGCAGCCGCGCTGACGTCGTACCTGCTGTCGCCGGTGCGCCTCCAGTTCTTCAAGATCTCGCGGGACACCGTGGAGCAACTGCTCCCGCTGCTCGGCACGCTGACGTGCGCCGGGATCCTCGTCGAGGTCATGACGCTCACCGGGGCCCGCGGACTGCTCGCCGTCACGGCAGTCACGCTGCCGATCTGGGTGGTCTACGCCACGCTCTTCCTGGTGCTGCCGGTCTCGGAATCGGTGCTGATGTGGGGCGCCGCGCCGGTCATCGGCGTGCCGCTGGTGTTGCTGTTCAACAACCGCGGCCTCGATCCGATCGTCGCGCTGGCTGGCATGAGCATCATCTGGCCGCTCGGCGATGCGCTGCCGCCGACGGCCATCATCGGGCGCCTGACGGTTGACGTGGTGGGTCACAAAGGCTCGTACGGCCAGTTCCTGCGCGCCTGCCTCGTACCGGCGCTGATCATCATCGTCATGGGAACGCTGATGGTGATCTATTCGAAGAAGCTGTCGTTCCTGACGGGGTTGTAGCGCAGGGGACAGGCGGATAGGGCGGATAGACGGGAAGGCTGCAGGCTGCAAGCGATAGGGTGTTCTCCATGCCCATTGTCACCATCTTCTACTACGTGCTCGTCGCCTTCATCTCGGCGATTCTGGTCGTCAACCTGCTGAAGTCACGGAAGTGGGAGCGCGACGTGCTCTACGTGCTCGTGCTGATTCCCTTCCTGCTCCGGCTGCTCCGCCTGAAGTGAGGTGACATCATGACCGGTCGCCTCCTGGCGCAGAAGACCATCATCCTCGGCCTTGGCATCGTGCTGCTCGCCACGTCGGGCGCCAGCTTCTACAAGAGCCGCCGGCTTCCGGAGCCGGTGGTTCTCGGTCCGGGCATCACGGACGTCAAGCGCCTCGCCGATTACTTCGAACCCCTGCGATCCACGGAGAACGACTGCAACATCTACGTGCTCGACAGTCATCAACCCGGTGCGACGATGATGATCTTCGGCGGGTCGCATCCGGAGGAGCCGGCGGGCCGGCTTGCGGCGTGGCTGCTGGCCGAGAACGCCGTGGTCCAGAAGGGCCGCCTGATCGTCGTGCTCAGCACGAATCGCAGCGCGACGACGTCGACGCGGCTCGGTGGCGCCTATCCGCCCGATTTCTCGATCAAGACCAGCTGGGGCGAGCGGACGTTCCGCATGGGGGACCGCTGGACCAATCCGCTGGACCAGTGGCCGGACCCCGAGGTGTTCTTCCACTACCCGAGCGGGCAGCAGCTTGCCTACGTCGATGTTCGGAACGTCAACCGCACGTGGCCCGGCCGGCCCGACGGCACGCTCACCGAGCAGACGTCGTACGCCTTCATGCAGGTGATCGCACGCGAGAAGGTGGACATCGCGATCGACCTCCACGAAGCCGAGCTGCAGTATCCCGTGATCAGCACGATCGTCACGCACCAGCGCGGACAGGACATGGCGACGATGGTGGCGATGACGCTCACCGACATGGAAGGCTTCAAGATCGGCACCGAGTTCTCGCCGAAGAACCTCCACGGGCTCTCGCACCGCGAAATCGGCGATTTTTCGCCGGCCGTGTCGCTGCTCTTCGAAGCGCCCGAGCCGTTCCTCGACGCGACGCGCGGCATCACCAGCCGCGAGCAGTTGCTGACGGGGAAGGATGAATTCGTCGTGAAGGCGGGGCAGCACGGCCTGTTGTTCGAGAAGATCGACGAGAAGGGCTGGCCGATCGGCGTCCGGGTCGGCCGCCACACCTCGTCGATTGCACAGGTCGCGGAGACGTGGACCGAGGATCACCGCGACAGGCCCCTCGTGCTGAGCGGCGTCCCGCGCTACAAGGACCTCATCGACCATGGCGTCGGGTTCTACCTGCACGATCCAAGGAAGGCCACGAAGGTCGTGTACGAATAGGTGAAGAGAGCTATGAGACCGAGAACAATCCTGATTCCGACATTCGTGCTGTTGTGTTCGACACTCGTGATGACCGCGGGACGGCAGGCGCCGCCACAGTCGAAGGCGATGGGCAGTTCACTGGCGAAGATCTGCCTGCGGCCCGAGTTGCTGCCGGCGGACGCCGATGTCGCCGATCTCTGCGATCACTGCACGTCCGTGCCCGTCGGCAAGGACGCGTCGGCGGACGGCGGCACGCTGACGACGCACTCGTGCGACGGCCACTACGAATTCCAGATCCACATCGTCGCCGGCAAGAAGTCCCCGAAAGGGACGATGCGCCCGGTGATGAAGGGAGGCGGCTACGGGCAGGATCGCCCGCAGGCCGTCAAAGTCGGTGAGATTCCAGAGGTCGAGCAGACCTTCACCCGCTACGACGCCTCGTACTCGTTCATGAACGAGAAGCAGGTCGGCATCGGCGAGACGACGATCGGCGGGCGCCGCGAGCTCTTCAACGACGAGGGGTGGTTCGACATCATGGAACTCGAGCGCGTCGCGCTCGAGCGTGCGTCCACCGCGCGCGAAGCGATCACGATCATGGGCGAGCTCGCCGAGAAGTACGGCTACGGCGACGGCGGCGAGTGCCTTACGGTGATCGATCCGAAGGAAGCGTGGCAGTTCGAGATTTTCGGCGCGGGTGCCGTCGAGAAGGGCGCCGTGTGGGCCGCGAAGCGGATCCCGGACGGCGAGGTCGGCGTCAGCGCGAATCACTCGCGCATCTCGACGCTCGACCTGAAGGATCCGAACTACAACCTGGCTTCGGCGAGCGTCCTCAAGGTGGCCGAGGATCTCGGCTTCTGGAAGAAGGGCGAGCCCTTCTCCTACCGCAAGGCCTACGGCGGCACGCCGACGCTCGGCAGCACGCGGCGCGAGTGGCGGGTGTTCAACATCCTGGCGCCGTCGGTGAAGCTCGACCCGTGGGACCTGGACCTGCCGTTCTCGGTGAAGCCCGACAAGAAGGTGACGCCCCAGGACCTGATGCGGATTCACCGCGACTCGTATGAAGGCACCGAGTTCGACATGACCAAGGGGCCGGCCGCTGGACCGTTCGGCAACCCCAACCGCTTCGGCACCGGCGCTCGGCCGCCCGAGGGCTACATGGGCTGGGAGCGGTCGATCTCGATCTTCCGCTGCTCGTACGCCACGGTGATCCAGTCGCGCGGCCACCTGCCGGCGTGGATTGGCGGTCTCGTGTGGTTCGCCGAGGACGATCCGAAGACCTCGGTCTACATGCCCCTCTACGCGGGCGCGACGAAGCTGCCCGAGTCGGTGCAGATCGGCACGCGCGCGGCGATCGATCGCAAGGCGGCGTGGTGGGCGTTCGACTTCGTGAGCAACTGGGCGAACCTTCGCTGGAACGCGATGCACAAGGACATCCGCGCCAGGGGCGACGCCATCGAGAAGGGGTTCTTCGACCAGCAGGCAGACGTCGAGAAGAAGGCGCTCGAGCTGTATCAACAGGACCCGGCCAGGGCTCGCGAGTATCTCACCGACTACACCAACACGATGGTGCAGAAGACCGTCGAGGAATGGTGGAAGTTCTCGGACTTCATGATCGCGAAGTACAACGACGGCTACATCAACGAGAACGGCCACGAGAACTCGGTCGGGTACCCGAAGGACTGGCTCGACATGGTCGGGTTCGGAAAGACCAGGATTCTGAAGGCGGGCGAGAAGCAGCAATAGCCAGAGGTCAAGTTCCCGGCCGCTCCGGCCGATATCACGTAGTGACATCTCAGGCCTGAGGTGTCCATGCGCGGCGGAGGCGAGAGTGGTCGGGAACAGGCAGAAGGCGGTAGGTTGGAACGCGAGAGGCCGGGCCGCCCGGACGCGGCGACGGGGCCTGTTCGCGATGGGCGTCTGGCTCGTCCTCACCGCCACCGTCCGCCCCGCCGCCGCGCTCGACCCGCGGATCGGCCTCACGCAGTTTCATACCCTCACCTGGCAGATCGAGAACGGACTCCCACAGAACAGCGTCCAGGCGGTGCTGCAGAGCCGCAGCGGCTACCTCTGGCTCGGCACGCAGGCAGGCCTGGCCCGGTTCGACGGCGTCCGCTTCGTCGTCTTCGACCGATCGAACACGCCCGCGTTCCAGCGCGAGAACGTGCGCGCGCTCGCCGAGGACCGCGACGGTGCGATCTGGATCGGGACCGACTCGGGTGTCCTTCGCTACCGGAATGAACGGTTCACTCGACTCGGCACGGCCGACGGGCTGCCGAACGAGCAGGTGCGCTCGCTGCTCGTCGACCATCGGGGCGTGCTCTGGGCCGGGACGCTGTCGGGTGTGTGCCAGATCCGCAACGGGAAGGTCGACGTCAGTGCGGCGGCGTCCGGATCGCCCAACCAGGCGACGCTCCGCATCGACGAATCGCGCGACGGCACGGTCTGGTTCGCGACGGCAAACGGTCTCTATCTCTACCGCCAGGATCACTTCGAACGGCTCGGCCTGGCCGACGGGCTGCCGGACCTCGTGGTGTTCGACGTGCACCAGGACCGCGACGGCGTGGTGTGGATCGGCACCAGCCGCGGCCTCGCGCGGATGGCCGGCGACCGACGTATTGCCCTCTCGCCGTTGCCGGTGGACGACTCGGTCCACACAATCTGGGAAGACCGCGAAGGCACGCTCTGGCTCGGCCTCGAACGCCGGGGCATTGCGCGCGTGCAGAAGGGGCGATTCGAAATTTGCGGCAAGGCACAGGGGCTGGCCGGGAACTACGCCGTGGACTTCCTGGAAGACCGCCACGGCAACATGTGGGTCGGCCTGTTCGACGCCGGTCTCGTCTGCCTGCGCCAGACGCCGTTCTCGGGTTTCGGCGTCCGCGAGGGACTGCCGAGCGACGATGTGCAGACCATCCTGCAATCGAGCGACGGGACGGTGTGGATTGGCAGCAACGGCGGGGGCTTGTCGGCCACTGCCAACGGGCAGGTCCGGACGTTCACCGCGAAGCAGGGCCTGGCCGACGACATCATCATGGCGCTCGGCGAGGACCGCGACGGCACGCTGTGGGTCGGGACGCCGCTCGGGCTGAGCCGCATCCGGCGCGGCCGGATCGAGACCCTACCCGACCCTGACCACGTCCTGCAGGGCGGCGTCCGAGCCGTGGCGATCTCCGCTGAGGGCGCGCTCTGGATCGGGACGAACGCCGGTGGGCTCTGTGCATTGAGCGGAGGGCGGCTCCAGGCCGTGCGGTTGGCCGGCGATCCGGTCTCGCCGGGTATCCAGGCTCTGCTGCTCGCCCGAAACGGCGTCCTGTGGGTCGGCGGGTCGCGTGGCCTGACACGGATCCAGGACGGAAGGGCGAAGACGTTCACGACGGCTGACGGCCTCGGCGACAATTTCGTCCTGTCGCTCTTCGAAGACGAGAAGGGCGCAATCTGGGCTGGCACCTTCGGTGGCGGCTTGAACCGGGTGAAGGACGGCATCAGAACCATCGCCGTTCGTGAGGGACTGTACGACGCCGCGGTCTTCACCATCCTCGACGACGGAGCCGGCAACTTCTGGATGTCGTGCAACAAGGGCATCTACAAAGTCGCGAAGGCCGACCTCGACGCGGTGGCAGATGGCCGCCGTGGACACCTCGACTCCATCGGGTACGGTGTGGCCGACGGGCTTCGTGGGGCCGAGGGCAACGGCGGGTCACAGCCGTGCGCGTGGCGGATGCGCGACGGCCACCTGTGGTTCGCCGGGATTCGCGGTGCGGTCATCGTGGACCCGAAACCGATGGTGGTCGCGCCGCCGCCGCCGCTGCTGGAGCAGGTGTCCTACGATCGACGGGTGGTGGATCCGACCAACGGCATGGTGTTGCCGCCGGGATCCGGGCAGTTGGAATTCCAGTACACGGCGCTCGATTTCAGGGCGCCTCAAGGCGTGCAGTTCCGCTACCGGCTGGAGGGATTCGACTCCGAGTGGGTGGATGCCGGCACCCGGCGCACGGCGTTCTACACGAACGTGCCGCCCGGCTCGTACGCCTTCCACGTGTCGGCGCGGAACAAGGACGGGAGCTGGAATCCCCGCGCGGCAACCCTGGCCTTCCGGTTGCGCCCGCACTACTACCAGGCCGCCTGGTTCTACGTGCTCTGCATCATCGTCGCGCTGCTGGGCGCGACGGGGATCTACGGCCTGCGGGTGCGGGGCATGAAGGCGCGCCAGCGGCGGCTCGCACACCTGGTGGACAAGCGCACCCACGCACTGCGCGTCGAGATCGAAGGGCGGCGCCAGACGCAGATCCGCCTCGAGGAAGAGATCGCCGAGCGGAGGCAGGTCCAGGAGGAATTGGCCAGGGCCATGGCGCGCGCGGAGGCGGCCAACCAGGCCAAAGGCACGTTCCTCGCCAACATGAGCCACGAGATCAGGACACCGATGAACGGCATTCTCGGCATGACCGAACTGCTGCTCGACACGCCGATGTCGGCCGACCAGCGCGACCAGCTCGACATGGTCCGTGGATCCGCGCAGTCGCTCCTGACGGTCATCAACGACGTCCTGGACTTCTCGAAGATCGACGCGGGCCGACTCGAGCTCGAGTCGCTCGCCTTCGGCCTGCGCGACCTGATCGACGACACGATGAGGTCGTTCGACGTGCTCGCCTCCGACCGAGGGCTGGATCTGACGTGGGCGGTGGACGAATCGGTGCCTGACACGGTGATCGGCGATCCCGGACGCATCCGCCAGGTGTTGAACAACCTGCTGGGAAACGCCATCAAGTTCACGGAGATCGGCAGCGTCGCGCTGCGCGTGTCGGACCTCGCCCGGCATCCACACGAGGTGACCCTCCGCCTGTCGGTCCGTGACACCGGTATCGGCATTCCCGCCGACAAGCTGACGGAGGTCTTCGAGCCGTTCACCCAGGCCGACGAATCGACCACTCGTCGGTACGGCGGGACCGGCCTGGGACTGACGATCACCGCGAGACTCGTGCGGTTGATGGGTGGTGAGATCTTCGTGGAAAGCCTGGCGGGCAAGGGCAGCACCTTCTCCTTCACGGTCCGGCTGGGCCTCGTGCTGGCGCCGTCGGCGCAGGAGGTGGCGCCGATCGCCGTGCCGCCGCCCCCCAGTACCGTCGTCGCGCCGGAACCGCTGCGCGTGCTGGTGGCCGAGGACAACCTGGTCAATCAGCGTCTCATCGGGCGCCTGTTGCAGAAGTGGGGCCACGAGGTCACGATCGTCTCGACGGGAGAGCTGGCGGTCGAGGCGGTGGGGCGCCAACAGTACGACCTCGTGCTGATGGACGTGCAGATGCCGGGGATGGACGGGTTCGAGGCGACCCGGATCATCCGGTCGCAGGAAACGCCCTCGGGAAGACACCTGCCCATCGTCGCCATCACGGCCCACGCCATGAAGGGCGACCGGGAACGCTGTCTGGCCGCCGGCATGGATGGCTACCTGTCGAAACCCATTGAATCAACCCAGTTGCGCCGCGTACTCGACCAGTCGATTCACGGCCGGCCGAGCACAATCGCCTGAACAACTCCCGGAGGCCCATCGTGATCCATCGCTGGTCCCGTGCTCTGCTCGCCCTCTGTCTCGCCGCCGCCGCCACGCCCGGCACCGCTCAGCAGAACCCGCCGTCGTTCCACGCGCGGATCGACCGCGCGTCGAGCGACGTGATGACGAAGGTCATCGCGTGGCGTCGCGATTTCCATCAGCATCCCGAACTCGGAAACCGGGAGGTGCGGACGGGAAAGGTGGTTGCCGACCATCTCAGGAGCCTGGGGCTCGACGTCCGCGCCAACATCGCCCGCACCGGTGTCGTTGGCGTGTTGCGGGGCGGCAAGCCAGGTCCCGTCGTGGCGCTTCGCTCCGACATGGACGCACTGCCGGTCACCGAGGAGTGTGAGCTGCCGTTCAAGTCCAAGGTCCGCACCGAGTACAACGGGCGCGAGGTGGGCGTGATGCACGCCTGCGGCCACGACGCGCACATGGCGATGCTGATGGGAGCCGCCGAGGTGTTGGCGGCGATGAAGGCCGACCTCCCCGGCACGGTCGTCTTCGTCTTTCAGCCCGCCGAGGAGGGCGCGCCGAGCGGCGAGGACGGCGGGGCGACGGTGATGATCAAGGAGGGCGCGCTCGACCAGCCGAAAGTCGATGCGATCTTCGCCCTGCACGTCTTTCCCTACCCGACCGGATCGATCGTCTTCCGGCCTCGCGGCCTGATGGCGTCCAGCGACACGGTGCGCATCGAGGTGCGCGGACGCCAGACGCACGGCGCGCTGCCATGGGCCGGTGCCGACCCGATCGTCGCCGCTTCGCAGATCGTCCTGGGGCTTCAGACCATCATCAGCCGCCAGACCAACCTGACGACCGCGCCCGCGGTCATCACGATCGGCATCATGCAGGCCGGCAATCGCGCCAACATCATCCCGGACGAGGCGAGGCTCGAGGGCACGGTGCGCACGTTCGACCCGGCCATGCGGACCAAGATCCTCGATGACATCCGGCGAACCGCCACCGGCATCGCGCAGGCGGCCGGAACCACGGCGGAGGTTCAGTTCGTCGACGGGAACCCGTCCGTTTACAACGACCCCGCGTTGACCGAGCGGATGACTCCGTCGCTCAAGCGGGTCGTCACCGGTGAGTTCGACCCGAACAGTGCCGTGACGACGACGTCCGAGGACTTCGCGGAGTACCTGCAGAAGGTGCCGGGCATGATGTTCTTCCTGGGCGTCTCGCCGAACGGAACCGACCCGTCGAAAGTCGAGCCGAACCACTCGCCGCGATTCTTCGTGGACGAGGGCGCTCTCGTCACCGGCGTCCGGGCGCTGGCGAGCGTTGCGGTCGACTACCTGAGCGGACGGTCTCGTTCCGGTGTCACTCCTGTCGAAGGGCGGTCAGCGGATCGACGCTGAGCGCCCGGCGCGCGGGGACGTAGCAGGCCACGGCTGCCACCACCACGAGCAGCGCCGGGACGCCGAGGAAGACGACCGGGTCGGTGGGCGAGATGCCGAACAGCATGAAGGCAATGAGCCGGCCCGCGACCACCGACACGGCGAGGCCGAGCCCGACGCCGATGCCCGACAGCACGAATCCCTGTCGCATGACGAGTCGCAAGATGTCCTGCGGTGATGCGCCAATGGCGACGCGGATTCCGACTTCCTGCGTCCGGCGGCTCACCGAGTACGCCATCACGCCATAGAGACCGAGCGCGGCGATGATGCCGGCCAGGAGTCCAGCCGGGCCCGCCACCGTCGCTGACAGCCGGGGACCCAACATCGACCGTTCCATGAACTGGTCCATGGTCTTCGTGTCGAAGATCGGCATGTTCGGATCGATCGATTGCACCTCGCGCCGCACCGCGGCCAGCGTCGTGTGCAGGTCACCGCGATAGTGGACGACCATGGACACGCGCGGGCGCGGCCGCTGGTCGTACGGCACGAACAGATAGGGCGTCGGCCTTTCGGCGAGTTGGCGGTACTTCCCGTCGGCCGCCACACCGACCACCTGCATGAACGGGCCGTTCGGGATGTCGTACTGCACCCGCTTGCCAATCGGGTTCTGGCCCGGCCAGAACTGCCGGGCGAACTGTTCGTTGACGATGGCCACCGGGAGCGACGACGCCGTGTCGTGCTCGGTGAATGCCCGGCCCTGCCGAAGCGGCGTTCCCATCGTCCTGAAGTACTCGCTATCGACGGTGGACGCCAACGTCTGCTCCTTGCTGTTGCCCTTGCGGCCCGTACGGCCTTCGACGATGACGTCGCCTCCGGAACTGCTGAAGTCGAGCGGCACCCATCGCGCGATCGTCGCCGCCTGGATGCTGGGCAGATGGCGCACCCGGGCCAGCAGCACCCTGTAGAACTGCCTCGCGCGTTCATCGTCGTACCCGAGGAGGCTCGGGCTGAAGGACATGATCACGCGGTTGTCCGTGCGGAAGCCGGGGTCGATGGTCCTGGCACCGCCGATGCTGCGGGCGCACAGTCCCGCCACGATGAGGAGCACGAGCGACGCGGCCACCTGCCCGACTACGAGTACGTTGGCCAGCGTGAAGCGCCGGTGGGACGGGTCGTGCGCCGCGCTCGACTTGAGCGCAGGGACGAGGTCGCCGCGCGAGACGCGCAACGCCGGCAGCAGGCCGAATGCGATGCCCGCCAGCAGTGAGATGCCGAGCGTGAACAGCACGACCCGGGCGTCCGTCTGGAAGTCGAAGACAATCGGGATGTCGGTCGGCACCTGGATCGAGCCGACGTACTGCGCTGCCATCGATCCGGCGAGCAGGCCGACGCCGCCGGCCAGCAGCGCAAGCAGCACCGATTCGACGAGCAACTGACGCACGATCTGCCCGCGGCTGGCTCCAAGCGCGGCCCGCATCGCGATCTCCTTGCGTCGCGTCGACGACCGTGCGAGCAGCAGGTTCGCGACGTTCGCGCAGGCGATGAGCAGCACCAGGGCGGTCAGGCTCATGAAGATCCACGCCAGGCGGTTGGAGTCGCCGGCGATCTCCACCTCGGGGCGCGTGTCCAGCTCGCGGAAGACATGCGCCGTGACATCGCGATTGCTCTGCGGGTATGCAGTCGCGAGTCTGCCGGCAATCGTTCGGACTGCGGCCTGGGCCTGTTCGACCGTGCCGCCGGGGCGCAACCGGCCGATCATCCGGAACTCGCGGTTGTCGCGCGAAGCCAGCGCCACGTCGTAGCCGGTGGCCAGCCTCGGCATCATCGAGATCGGCACCCACAGGTCCGACCCGAAGTAGACGGAGTACACGCCGTGAAACTCGGGTGCCGCCACCCCGACCACCGTGAACGGCTGGCCGCTCAGCACGACCGACCGGCCCACGATGCCGGGGTCGGCCTGGTAACGTCGCTGCCAGATCCGATGGCTCAGCACGACGACCGGATCGCGCCCCATCGACGCGGCCTCTTCGGGCCGGATGCCTCGGCCGAGCGCGAGACGCGGCCGCACGACCTGGAAGAAGTTGCCGCTCACTGCCTCCCCGTAGATGCGGCTCGCGTCCTGGCCGATCTGGCCCACGGCGCATTCGACCAGTCCGTAGGACGCCAGGCCGTCGAACGTCTTCTCCGCCGCGTAGTCCTGGTACTCGACGTACGGGAATGCGTCGTAGTAGGGACCGTTGCTGGTTCTGCTGTAGATCGACACCAGCCGATCCGGCGCCTCGACCGGGAGTGGTCGCCAGAGCAGGCTGTTGAACATCGAGAAGAGCGCGCTGTTTGCGCCGATGCCGAGGCCGAGCGACAGCGCAGCCACGACCGTGAACAGCGGGTTCCTCGCGAGAAGACGAATTCCCTGGCGGATGTCCCGGTAGATAGCGCCCACAGTGCACCTCGGCTTTGAGGAGGTTGATCACTCCGGAAGAGATCTACGCGAAAGCCGTGCCCGACTTCGATGTTCAGCTAACATACTTACCAGAAAACACTTGCGGCCGTGCGTGGACCGCTGGCCGGGTGGCCAACTGTTCGGCCGCGCTCGGATCAGTTCGGAAACGGACAGTCGGGCAGCCTCGCCGCAACGAACGCTCGATCGATTTCGTCTAACTCGAACATGCGAGACCTGTCGTTTGCCGTCCGGTCCCTCTGGAAAGACAAGGCGTTCAGCGTCGCGACGTTCCTGACGCTGGCGCTCTGCATCGGGGCCAACACGGCCCTGTTCGGCATCGTCCACTCGGTGCTGTTGAAACCGCTGCCGGTGCCGCAGCCGGACCGGCTCGTCTTCCTCCACAACAGCTACCCCAGGGCTGGCGCCGAACGCGGGAGCAGCGGGGTCCCTGACTATTTCGACCGCGTCGTCAAGATGACCACGCTCGACTCCCTCGCGCTCTACAACACACGCAACCGCGCGACCGGCGAGAGCGGCCGGCCCGAACGGGTGCTGGTCATGGGCGTGACTCCGTCGTACTTCCGTGTCGCCCGCGTCCAGGCCGAGCGCGGCCGCACGTTCACCGAGCAAGAAGGGGAACTCGGCCACGAAGACCGCGTGATCCTCAGCCACGCCTATTGGCAGGAGCGCTACGCCGGCGACCCGGGCGTCGTCGGGCGGCAATTGCGCCTCGACGGCCGACCCTACACCATCGTCGGCGTGATGGGGAAGGAGTTCCTGTTCATGGAGCCCGACGCGCGGCTCTGGATACCCCTCGCCTTCACGGCGGAGCAGAAGTCCGACGACAATCGCCACAACAACAGCTGGGACAGCGTCGGCCGGTTGCGTGACGGGGCGACGATTGCGCAAGCGCAGGCGCAGGTTGACCTGATCAACGCCGGTGACATGGACCGCTTTCCGGCGATGAAGGAACTGCTGGTGAACGCGGGCTTCCGCACGATCGTGCTGCCGCTGCAGGACGACCTCGTCCGCAACGTCAAGAGCCGGCTGTACCTGTTATGGGGCGGCACGCTGCTGGTCCTGCTGATCGGGTGCGTGAACGTCGTCAACCTGGCGTTGGTGCGGTCTCACGCGCGGCTGCGCGACCTGGTCACGCGGCTCGCGCTCGGCGCCGGCCGCTTCGCGATCGTCAGGCACTTGCTGACAGAGAGCATCCTGCTCACGTTCGTGAGCGGACTGGCCGGCCTGATGCTCGGGTGGGGCAGCCTCCGCCTGCTCGGTCGTCTCGACCTGGAGCGGATTCCCCGCGGCGCCGAGATTGGCCTCGACCTCGTGACGGTGACTGTCACGATGGGACTGGCCGTGCTGCTCGGCGCGGTGATTGGCGCCTTCCCCATCGCGAACACCTTCGGCGTCAATCTCAGCTCGGTGTTTCACGAAGGGGGCCGGACGGGCACCGCTGGACGCGGACCGCGGCTGCTTCGGCGGGCGCTCGTCGTCACGCAGGTGGCAGTGGCGTTCGTGCTGCTGATCGGCACCGGCCTGCTGGCCGCCAGCTTCCGCCAGATCCTGGCGATTGACCCGGGCTTCGATCCCAGACAGGTGCTGACGGCAAGCGTGAGGCTCCCGGTCGAGCGGTACAAAGGCGATCCGGAACTCCGCGCGTTTGCCGATGAAGCCGTGCGGCGCGTGCGCGCCATCCCTGGCGTGACCCACGCCGGCATCACGAGTTCGATCCCGCTCGGCGACAATCACAGCGACAGCGTGATCCTGGCCGAGGGATACCAGATGAAACCGGGCGAGTCGATCCTCTCGCCGACTCGCGTCGAGGCGAGCGCCGGTTACTTCGAGGCGATGCGCATCCCGCTCCAGCACGGACGCTATTTCGACGGTCGCGACGGGGCCGGGTCACAGCACGTGATCATCGTGGATACGCGGCTGGCGCGGCGGTTCTGGCCGAACCAGAATCCCGTCGGCCGTCGGATGTATCGGCCAAGCGTCGCTGAAGATCTGCTCGCCGCCACCGCGAAGACAGACTGGCTGACCGTGGTTGGCGTCGTCGGCGAGGTGAAACAGGACGCGCTCGTCGCGGCGAAGGCGCCGGTTGGTGCGTACTACCTTCCGGCCACGCAGGAGACGATCCGGGCGGTGACCTTCGCCGTCCGCGGCGCCGGCGATGTCAAGGCGTTGTCATCCCCGCTCAGGAAGACCATCGCGGGGCTCGACCCCGAACTCCCGGTCTTCTCGATCAGGACGATGGAGCAGGTGACCGACGACTCGCTGGTGACGCGCCGCTGGCCGGTGTTCCTGTCGATGGGGTTCGGCGTCGTGGCGCTGCTGCTCTCGGCAGTCGGCATCTACGGCGTACTCGCGTACCTCGTCACCCAGCGCACGAAGGAGATCGGGATCCGGATGGCGCTCGGCGGCACGCCGCGAACCGTCGTCGACCTCGTGTTGAGGGAAGGGGTGGCCCTGTTGCTGGTCGGATTTGCGACCGGCGCGATCGGGCTGGTGGCGCTGCGGCGGGCGCTCGAGACGCAGCTGTACGGCATACAGGCCAGCGATCCTGGCGTGCTGGCGATCGCCACGCTCGTGCTTGGCTCGGTGGCGATGCTGGCGTGTGCGATCCCCGCGCGCCGCGCCACGCGCATCAACCCGGTGCTCGCGCTGAACAGGGACTGACCTGCCTCCCTCTCACCTTCCCCGGTACGGGACGCCGTTCGTGATCCAGTCGGCGGCCGGCTCGCCCTTCAGGTAGTGGTCGAAGTACTGCTTCATCTTGATCGAGTAGTCGAGCTTGTTCGGGTACTTCTTCAGGTGATGCGGCTCTCCCCGATACTGCAGGAAGATGCAGTCCTTGCCGAGGCGGCGAAGCGCCAGGTAGAGCTCGATCCCCTGGTACCACGGCACCGCACCGTCTTCGTCGCCGTGCTCGATGAGCAGCGGTGTCTTGACGCGATCCGCATAGAACAGCGCCGAGTTCTCGAGGAACAGGTCTCGCTTCTCCCAGAGCGTGCCGCCGATCCGGCTCTGGGTCTTCTCGTACTGGAACAATCGTGCCTGCCCGGACTCCCAGCGGATCCCGCCGTACGCGCTCGTCATGTTCGCGACGGGGGCGCCTGTGACTGCAGCCGCGAACATGTCCGTCTGCGTCACGACGTAGGCCGTGCCGTAGCCGCCCCACGAGTGGCCGTGCAGGCCGAGCGCCTTGGGGTCCGCGACGCCCATGTCGACCAGCCTCTGCACGGCCGGCACCAGACACCTGAGCATCGATTGTCCCGGGTGACCCACGGTGAAGACGATGTCGGGCAGGAAGACCGCGTAGCCGGCGCCCGCGTAGACCGAGAAGGACGGACGGTGATTCACGACCGGTTCGTTGAACTCGTAGAGCCGCTGTGACTGCCGCTCGTAGAAGTACGTGATGACCGGGTAGCGCGTGCCAGGTTTGTAGTTGGCCGGCTTGATCAGCACACCCTGGAGCGCAACGCCGTCCAGGCTCTTGTAGTCGACGAGTTCTGCCGTGCCCCACGCAAAGTCGGCGAGTTGCGGGTTGGCAGCGGACACCTTGCGCGGCTGCTTGAACGTCGAGTCCGTCGCCCACACGTCCGGGAACTCACCGAAGTCCTCGCGCGTGTAGAGCAGCACGTCGGCATTCCTGGCCTTCGCAACGAACTTGAACGACTTCTTTTCGTCGAGGCGAACATCCACGCCCGGCTTGGCGATCGAGGCGGCGTAGAAGCCCCAGTTCTTCTCCTTGTTGTGATAGGCCGTCAGGAGGAGGGGTTCGCGGCTCGAGAACGACTTCGACTCGGCGTCGAGCGTCACCACTCGGAACGTGACCTCGCGAGCCCGGCCCTGCCTGCCCGTGATGTTGACGGTTGGCCCGCCGGCCGTCGGGATTTGCCAGATGTCGTATCGGTCGTACACCAGGAAGCTCGCTCCCTGATCCACCCAGCCGCCGAATCCGTACGATGGCGGCGCGTCGGGGGTGTCGTGCTCCTCGTCCACGAGCGTGACGCCGAGGTCGATCGCCACGTCCTTCGACGTGCCGGCTGGCGTGGTGCAATCGACGAGGTGCCACTGCCTGTCGCCGAAGTACGCGAACCACTTTCCATCGGGTGACATCGAGGCCTGATCGCGCAGCGCCTTCACCGCCAGTCGCCGTGCGCCGGTGTCCAGATCGACGATGAAGAGATCGCGACGGCGCTCGTCCCAGGTCGTCTGCTTGAGATAGGGGACGTCGGAGGTGCCGAGCGCGACGCGCGGGTTGTCCGGGATCGCCACGTCCGGCATCTCGATGTTGGCGAGCGGCACGATCTTGCCCGTGTCCACGTGCAGAACGGCGCGGTAGGTGCGGTCCTTCTCGCGCTCCCACATCAGCTTCTGCTGCGGGATGATGCGGGGGTCGTTCCAGTGCCACACGTCGCCCTCGACCTTGGCGAGAAGGGCGTCGGTGTCGTACGGGTCGGGCGTGCCGTCCGGCTTGTCGGTCTTCGTCGACTGGTTCGCGGCCGGGTCCTGAGGCTTGAAGCCGAAGAATAGGTGCGCGCGGTCCTTGCTCCACGCCAGGTCGTTCTTCAACGGCAGTATCCAGCCGGCGGGTGCCTGTTCGCTCGACGCCACCTGGCGGCTCTGGCGCGTCGTCGCGTCGAACACCATCAGTGTGGCCGACGCCGCAGGCTTCTCGACGCCGGTAAGGAATGCGAGTAGCGCGCCGTCCTTCGACCACGTGAGCATGTCGTACCGGCCGTTGTCGGCCTGGACGATCGCCGCCGGGGCGGCCGTCGCGTCCGTCAGCGGCCGCACGAACACGCCGTTGCCCTTGCCTTCGTCGGCCGAGACGACGTAGGCGAGGAACTTCGACGCGGGATCGAACGCGAACGAGGCGACCTTCGGGATCTCCATCTCGGCACCGGTCGCCAGGTCACGCAGTTTCAGCGTGCCACCGGGCTTTCGGGCATCGTCCTTCCGGGCGTTTGTCGGCGGCGCGGGTTTCGCGGCCTCGCCGCCAGCGGGCTTCGCCGGTTCGGAGGGCGACAGCAGGTACGCCAGCCACTTCGAGTCGTCCGAGAGGGCGAACTTGTCCACGCTCTCGACGGTCGTGACGACTGACGCTGCCGACACGTCCACGAGCGCCATACCGGGCTTCGGCTTGTCCTTGCCGGCCTTCTCGCTGGCCGCGAACGATGGCTTCACGACCAGCGCGACCCATCGGCCGTTCTTCGAGATGACGGGCGATCCGCCGAGCGGCACCTTCACCACCTTGCCGCCCGCGAGCGCCTGCACGATCGCCTCCCCATCGCCGCGATCGGGCTGCAGCCCATAGGCCAGCACCTTGCCATCGTCGGAGATGACGGGTTTCTCGATCGCCCTGAACTTCATCAGATCTTGAAACGTGATGGTCTTCGTGCCCGGCGCCGCCGCCGCCAGCGCGGCGACCAGCACGAGCCAGAGCCCACCGAGCGGGATGACGCCCTTTCGTGCACGAGTTCGAATCGACGGCATATGGATGTCCTTCTGAACGAGGAATGTAGCCGGTGGGGCGGGGACCGTGGTCGGCGGGAATGATACCAGAGGACCGGGCCCCGCAGCGATCTCCGTGGCGACGCGGCGCCGGCCGGCCGGACGCCCTTCCCGGCTGCCGAATTGGCAGCCGGGGAGGGCTCAGGGGACTGAAGCTTCCGTGGCCTCCTGCCTAGATCCCGAGTTTCTTGACCTGCTCCTGGATTCCCGCCAGTTCCTTCTTCAGTTCATCGAGGTAGTCGAACGTGCTCCGCCCAACCTTCTGATCGGCGCTGCCGGCCATCCTCGCGATGCTGGAGAGTTGATCGATGAGCATCGGCTGCGGATACGGGCCGGACGCCGTGACGAGCCTCGCGCGGAGGGCCTCGAGCGCGTCCGATTGGCCGGCCTTTGGCGCCCGCTCGATCGCGCGATTCAGCCGCTCAGCCGTCGCCCGCGCATCCACGACCGCCGCCTGCACTCGGCGCAGCAGATCGAGCTGTTCCTGCAGATCCGCCAGTGTCACGCCGTCGGCCGCCACACGCGGATCGAGCTTCACCACGAGCGGCTTGGTCTCGACGAGATCGCCGATCGTCAGTCGCACCTGGTAGGCGCCGGGCACGACGATCGGTGCGCCGCCGCCGCGGCCCCCGCCGGCCACGCCGTCGTAGCGCAGATCCCACACGAAACGGTGAAGCCCAGCCGTCTTCATGAGACGGACGGCCACCGCGCCGCCGCGCCGCGGCGTGTCCTCGTCCGCGGGCGCCTCACCGCGGGCGTTGGAGGGCCCGGCACGCAGGGGCGCGTCACTGGTGAACGTCCGCACGACCCTTCCGTCGGCCTCGAGGACGTCGATCTTCACCGGGCCCGCCGGTTCGGTGGCGAGGAAGTAGTCGACGATCGCGCCGGGCGGCGGATACTGCGGCTGATCCGGCCGACTGCCCATCGGGCTGTAGCGCGTTCGCCACGCGGGGCGAAGATCGATGAGGCCGCTCTTCCACGCCGACGCCGCGAGCTTCGCCTGCGCGGCCGCGGCCGCCTGGTGGATCGGTGTGACGTTGTCCAGGATCCAGAACGATCGCCCCATCGTGGACAGCACGAGATCCTGCTGGTGCACCCGAATGTCGGTGACCGGCGTGATGGGCAGGTTCTGCTGGAACGTCTGCCAGTGCGCGCCGTTGTCGAACGAGATGAACAGGCCGAACTCGGTGCCCGCGTAGAGCAGGCCCTCACGGCCCGGATCCTCGCGGACGACGCGCGTCGGGTAGTCTCCGGGAATCCCGTTCCTGCCGTCGGTCAGGCGGGTCCAGGTGGCGCCATAGTCATCGGTCCGGTAGAGATACGGCTGCCAGTCGTTCAGCAGGTATCGGTAGACCGCGACGTACGCCGAACCTTTCCGATGCGGTGAGACCTCGATGTTCTGCACGCGCCCGCCCGGTGCGAGCCCCTTGGGCGTCACGTTCGTCCAGGTCTTGCCGTTGTCGCGCGTCACGTGCACCGGGCCGTCGTTCGATCCGGCCCAGATGACGCCCTTCTCGATCGTGGACTCGCGAATCGCGTAGAGCGTGGAATACATCTCCTCGCCCGTGATGTCCCGTGTGATCGGCTCGCCCGACACGCCCTGCTTGTCGGCTTCGTGCGCCGTCAGATCCGGGCTGATGACTTCCCACGTCGCGCCCTCGTCGCGCGTCCGATGAACGAACTGCGATCCGTAGTAGATCACCTTCGGGTCGAAGGGCGACAGCTCCATCGGCGACACGCGCTGGAACCGGAACTTCAGATCGCGCGCGGGATGGCCGTACCGGTTCTGCGGGTGGACCCACCGCTGCTGTTCCTGGCCGACCGTCATGTTCATCCGCGAGAACTCGCCCTTGCACGAGCCGTAGACGATTGTCGGGTCATCGATCTTCGGCATGATCGGGCCCGTTTCGCAGCCCGGTCCCTGGGTCCACGTCTGGACCGCCTGGTCGACCCCGAGGCCCGTCGCCGGCAGGCTCGGCACGATGACCGTGGTGTTGTCCTGCTGGGCGCCGTAGAGCCGATACGGGTACTGGTTGTCGAGCGCCACCTGGTAGATTTCGGCCGTCGCCTGGTTGTACTGCGTTGACCAGGTTCGACCGCCATCGAGCGTGACATTCGCGCCGCCGTCGTTCGACTGGATGAACACCTCGGGGCGATCAGGGTTGATCCACATCCCGTGGTTGTCGCCGTGCGGCGTCGGCAGGGCGCGCCACGTCTGCCCGCCGTCGCTCGACTTCCAGAAGGACAGGTTGTTCACGTAGACCACGTTCTCGTCCTTCGGATCGACGTCGATGTACGTGTAGTAGAACGGTCGCGCCACCAGGCCCGCCTGCGTGCCGACCCGCCGCCACGTCGCCCCCGCATCGTCCGACCGGTACACGCCGGCCTCGGGTTCGGGCGCCTCGAGAATCGCGTAGACGCGCGAGGGGTTCGACGGCGCGAGGTCGATGCCGACCTTGCCAATCAGCTTCTGCGGGAGACCGTTGGCCAGGTGCGTCCACGTGGTGCCGCCGTCTGTCGTCTTGTAGATGCCCCCCTCGCTGGCCGATCCGCCGCTGACAATCGTCCACGGCCGACGTTCACCGCGCCACGCGCCCGCGTAGATCTCGTCGGGATTCGACGGGTTCATCGCCAGCGAGACGACCCCGGTGCGATCGTTGATGAACAGCGCCTTCTTCCAGGTCTTGCCTCCGTCGCCCGTGCGGAAGACCCCGCGCTCGGGGTTCGGCCCGAACGCCTGGCCGAGGGCCGCGACATACGCGATGTTCGGGTCCTTCGGATGCACTTTGATCGCGCCAATCTGCCCGACCTCCTTCAGGCCCGCGAACACCCAGGTCTTGCCCGCGTCCGGCGACCGGTACACGCCCTTGCCGAGGATTACGTTGCTGCGGATCGCGGCACTACCCGTGCCGACGTACACGACGTTCGGGTCGGACGGGGCGACGTCGATGGCGCCGATCGAGCCGGTGGAGAAGAAGCCGTCCGACACGTTGATCCACGTCTGGCCGCGATCGGTCGTCTTCCACACGCCGCCGCCCGTCGCGCCCATGTAGAACGTCGACGGCTGCTGGCGCACGCCAGCCACTGCCGTCACCCGGCCACCGCGGTGCGGACCAACCGAGCGGTAGCGCAGTTCCTTGAAGAGCGCAGGGTCGATGAGGACGTTGGGATCGGACTGAGCCTGCACCGGAGGCCGCAGGGCGCTACTGACCAGCAAGGCGAGGCCGGCGAGTGCAAGGCCGCCGACGATCCATCGAAAGCGGCGAGAGGAACGGGCGCGCATCATCATGACAGTGACCTCGGGGGGACTGGATCGCGTGGAGTATAGCTGGGGTGCCCGGTCTCGGCGTAATAGCGGGTCTCGACCCGCGATCGGCCAGGGACGCATAATGGGGAGGTGACTCATTCCTGCCGCCTGGTTGTCGCGTCTGCCCTTGCCTTGGTCCTGGCCAGTGGAGTGGCCGGGGCCCGCGTCGTTGCGCAGGACGCTTCCGCCGCCCAGCCGTTTGGCGAGTGGCTCGCCGACCTGCGCAAGGAGGCGCTGGCCAAGGGGATCAGCGTGGCGACGGTTGACCAGGCGCTGACCGGGATCGAGCCGCAGCCGGCTGTCGTGCAGCGGGACCGGACCCAGGCCGAGCGGACGTTGTCCATCGACGACTATTTGAAGCGCCGCATCGACAGGAAGACGGTGAAGACCGCGCGCGAGATGGCGAAGCGCCACGCTGGCGTCCTGTCGAAGGTCTCCGCAACCTACGGCGTGTCGCCGGGCATCATCGTCGCCATCTGGGGACTCGAGTCGAACTTCGGACGGTTCAGCGGCGTGCGTCCGACGATCGCGTCGCTCGCGACGCTCGCGTACGACAACCGCCGGGCCACGATGTTTCGAAACGAGCTGATCGATGCGCTCCGCATTCTCGATCGCGGCGATATCGACGCGGCGCGGATGAAGGGCTCGTGGGCCGGCGCCATGGGCCAGCCGCAGTTCATGCCGTCGAGTTATCTCAAGTACGCGGAGGATTTCGACCGCGACGGCAAGCGCGACATCTGGTCGTCGGAGGCGGACGTCTTCGCGTCGATTGGCAACTACCTGAAGCAGAGCGGCTGGAACGCGAAAGCGGCGTGGGGTCGCGCCGTCAGGTTGCCGAAGGACGCCTCTGCCAGGCTCGGGGCGGCCGCGCCGCTGCGGCAGCAGGGCTGCGAAGCGGCCCGGCAGATGAGCGAAGCGCTGCCGCTGTCCCGCTGGCGCGCGCTCGGCGTCAGGCCGATCGGCCGGGGCGCGCTGCCGAGGGCGGAGATGCTGGCATCGCTCGTCCGCGCCGGGTCGCGCAGTTACCTGGTGTTCGACAACTACGGCGCGCTGCTGCAGTACAACTGCGCTCACGCCTATGCCCTGGCCGTGGCCCTGCTCTCGGAGAAGATCGGCCCCATCCCGGCCACCGGCCACAAGTAGCGCCCACGACTGTCGGCAGAGCGTCCTCTGCGGCTCTCTCGCGGAATCGACCCCCGGCCTCGCGGTCCGCCGCCTTGCCGCCTGCCCGCCGTTCCGCCTTCGTCACCCGACGCCGTAGAACGTCTCGATCGGGACATCCACCCGCTCGCGGACGATTGCCGCGAGCGCGTCCAGTTCCTCGTCGGTCAATGGTCGCACCCACCGTTCAGCAGGTGTGCGGGCAATGGTGTAGATCTGCAGCCCTTTCAATTGCGCACCGGCCCTTCGGAGTTCGATCACGCGGTTGCAATAGGCGACCACCTCCTGGACGGACGGCACTGCGTCATGGACGCGCATCCAGAGCGATTGGATGACCACGGGCCGAATGCGCGCGGCATCGAGGATGCCCTCGAGCACCTGCTGCAACGTCACGTTCGGGCGATCGATCAGCGTGAAGTGCTCCTCGGTACCCGCATCGAGCTTCGCCCAGATCTCACCGTTGTTGGCGTCGAGCACGACCAGCGCGTCGCGGACGGCCGGGCGTGCGAGATAGGCGGCGTCGGTGATGAGCACGATCTTCGTGCCGTCGAGGTCGAACCTCCGCCTCGCGGCTGCCGCAATCTCGACCGCCGCCTTGAGGTGCGGACACGTCGTCGGTTCGCCGTCTCCCGAGAACGCGATGTCGCGCACGACGCGTGAATCCGGCGCGATCGCGGTGAACGGCGGCGCGTCGTAGAGGGATCCGTCCGCCGCAGCCGCCAGCACGGTGTGCAGTTCGGTCGCCAGGCGATCGAGATCCACCTTCCTGACACGCGGCGGGACGTGCCGGTCGACCTGGCAGTAGACGCAATCGAAATTGCACTCCTTGCCAGGGTTGAGATTGATGCCCACCGACACGCCGTGGCTCCGGCGCGAGACGACCGCGTAAACGAAGAGGTTGTCGGCCCAGCGTCGCTCGTGGCGCTGATAGGCCGCGCGTAGCGCAGGCGAGATCTCGGACATGAGAAGATCATAAAGGAAAAGATCGTCCCGGCTACTTGACGATCGTCGCTTTCACCTCGACCGTCTGCTTCCGTTCGACGTTGTCCACGAAGTCACTCGACTGCGCGACGATCATCGGCTTTCCCGACTCGAGATTGAGGTAGAGTCGCTGAGAGAACGTCGGGAACGAGGGGACCTTCATGGCCTCGGAGGTCTTTTCGTCGACGGCGCTGAATTCCACGCTCAGCGATTCCAGGCTGATGTGGCCGCCTACGATCCGCGCGCGGTTCACGTCCACGTTGAGACCAACCGACCGGTAGTTGTAGGAGGTCATCGGTCCAACCGATGGGGCGGGAGGCGCCACGTTCTCCCCCCTGACGGTCTCGGCCCTCGGCGTCGGCGAGAACGTCGTCGTCGGCACGGCGAGGTTGACGCCGGCCCGCAGGCTGCTGCCATTGCCCGCGGCGACCATCAACAGCGCGCTACGCTTGACCGGTTGGGCGTTGCCCACCTGGTAGCTGATCGTGACCTCGACACGGACGTTGTCCGCCGAGTCCGCCAAGGGCATCGCGACGCGTTCCTGGATCGCTTCGGGCGGCCGCGGGGTGGGCGCCGCCGCGGGTGGCGTCGCCGGTTTGGCCTGCGCTCTCGGGACGACTTGCGGCTCTGGTCCCTGAGCCCACGCCGGGCCAGCGGTTGCCAGAACTCCAAGCCACAGGACGACGAGACCGAACGTGGTGAGTTTTCGCGCGTTCATCGACGATTTCCTCCACTCTGGTTGGGACCCGACGGGTCCCGTGTTGGTTCACCGGCTGGCACTGCGCTGACCGGCATGGCAAGGTCCGAAACGGGCGGCGCCGGCACGACCGGCACGAACGTAATCGGGCGCGGTGGTGGCATGGGCAGTATCGGGTCGCCGAGATCGCCGGCTGGCGCGCCCGGAAGGCACGGCCCCGCCGGTTCGTTGCCGAACAGGGACACGAAGTCATCCACCAGGATGCCGCCAGCCAAAGAAGCCGCCAGGACAGGCCGCTCAGGTCCTTCGGGGAACGCGCGCTGACGCCCGCGTCGTGCCGCCAGGCCCGCCGCTGGGGCGCCAGCGTCTGTCGGAGCGGTCTTCTTCGCGACGGTCGGCTCCACCGCTCTGGCGGCCATATCGCCGGGCAGGGGCTTCCCGACCTCGCGGGCCATTCGGCCTGCCGGTCTCGATTGCAGTGCCTCGATGTGCCGGTTTGCGTGCTGCCAGCTGGCCACGATGCCAAAGAGGATGACGAGGGTGCCGACGAGGGCCATCGCGGCCGGGCGGAGCAGGACCGCGAACGGCTGTCCCCACGGGCCGGCGGATCCGCGATCGCCGCCATCGAGCCGCGCGAGCACCGACAAGCGCAGATCAACCGGCGGCGTGTCGCCCATCGTCCGCAGGGCGGCGTCAATCACGCCATCGAGCGGGTCCGGTGACGCCTGCCCCGGTGACGCCTGGTCCGGCTGTCGATCCTCGCTCATGACCTCATCCCCAGGCTGACCAGCTTCTGCTTCAACAGCCGTCTGCCTTCCATCGCCCGCCACTTCGCGGTTCCCGTCGGCACACCGAGGATGTGCGCGATCTCGTCGAAGGTGTGCTCGCCCCCGGCCGACAGGAGCAACGGGTCGCGGTACCTGGCCGGAAGCGTCCGCACGAGGCGCCGGACCGTGCGTCGCGACTCCTCGGCGATGAGCGACTCCTCGTGCGTCGGATGGTGTGACGCGGGTTCCGGTCGGTTCCCGTCGTCGCTGCTGACGAAGCGCCGCAGCCACTCGCCGACCGTGCGCCGCCGATCCATGGCGCGGTTCCAGGTGATCGTCAGCAGCCAGGTCTTGAAGCTGGCCTCACCGCGGAAGCTGTCGAGCTTTCGGAAGGCCAGCACCAGGGCATCCTGCGCGACTTCCTCCGCATCTTCCCGGCATCGAAGCGCGGCCAGCGCGGCACGGAATACGGCCTGCTGATAGCGCTCGACCAGTTCGCCGAACGCCGCACGGTCGCCGCCCCGAGCCAGCTCGATGAGCTCAGCATCGCTCACACTCGACATAGACCCGGAGGAGGAGTCCACGGTTGGAGATTATAGGCGCGGGCCCGCCTGGCGGGGCGACTGGAGGCTGAGTGGCACGGGCGTCTCGCCCGTGCGCCTGGCGGGGGGACTGAAGGCTGAGTGGTACGGGCGTCTCGCCCGTGCGGCTGGCGGGGGGACTGAAGGCTGAGTGGTACGGGCGTCTCGCCCGTGCGCTTGGCGGCGCTGGACGCCGCACAGCCGCGCACGGTACACTGAACGGGTCACCGAGCGGGGGTGGGTCGCACCGCGGCCCGGATCCTGTGCAATGCCAGCCTGTGAACCGCGTCAGGGCCGGAAGGCAGCAGCGCTAAGCAGTGTCTTGCATGTGCCGCAGGGCCATCCGGGTCGCGGTGGGATCCGCCGCCGCTCGCGTCGTCTGGATCTCTAATCCCGAGCCCAGCCCGCCCTCGCGCGTCGCGCTTCGGCGGGTCCGCCGTAGCGCGCCATGAGTGGGGCGGCGGGCGAAGGCGGAAGCCCTTTCATTCCATGTCCTACCAGGTCCTGGCCCGCAAATGGCGCCCGCAGCGGTTCGACGACGTCGTCGGACAGGGGGGCGTGACGCGCACGCTGCAGAATGCGATCGGTAGCGGGCGCATCGCGCAGGCCTTCGTCTTCGCGGGTCCGCGGGGCGTCGGCAAGACGACGACCGCCCGCATCCTGGCGCGAGCGCTGAACTGCCAGGCCGGGCCGACTGCCCAGCCGTGTGGGACGTGCGACGCGTGCGTGGAGATTGCCGCCGGGCGCGACATGGACGTCCTCGAGATCGACGCCGCCACGCACACGCAGGTGGACAAGGTCCGCGAGGTCATCATCTCCGGCCTGTCGATCCCGCCGGTGCGCGACCGCTACAAGATCTTCATCATCGACGAGGTCCACCAGCTTTCCGGTCATTCGTTCAACGCGCTCCTGAAGTCGATCGAGGAACCGCCGCCGCACGTCGTCTTCATGATGGCGACGACCGAGCTGCAGAAGATCCCCGAGACGATCACGTCGCGGTCGCAGGTGCACGAATTCCGGACGATCTCCGAGCGGGCGATTGTCGCGCAGTTGCAGAAGATCGCGGCCGCCGAGAAGCTGGACGTGGCGCCCGACGCGATGGCGCTGGTGGCGCGCGCCGCCGACGGCAGCATGCGCGACGCGCTCACGGCGTTCGACCAGGTGCTGGCGTTCGCGGGCGAGACGGTCACGGCACTCGACGTGTCGACCGTGCTCGGCCTGGTCGGCCGGGACCTGCTGCTGGACATCGTGACGGCGGTGGCGGACGAGCAGGCACCCGCCGCCTTCGAGTTGGCCGGGCGCGCGATCGAGAATGGCTTCGACCTTCGCCTGCTCTGCCGTGAGCTGTCGCGGCTCGTGCGCGACCTGATGCTCGTCTCGGTCGATCAGAAGCGGCTCGACGATGTGGAGGTGGTGCCGGCAGGTGAGCGCGAGCGGATTGCGGCGCTGGTGAAGCGGTTCTCGCGCGAAGACCTGCTCCGCTCGTTCGACCTGGTGGCGCGGGCGGAAGCCGACCTGCGCGCGGCCGCCGAACCGCGCTATCACCTGGAGATGGCGCTGCTGAAGTGGATCCACCTGCGCAAGCTCGCGCCGCTGGCGGATCTGATCGAGCAACTGCAGCAGGGCGGCGGGCTGCCTGGTGGCGGCGGGCGATCGAGCGCGTCCGGAGGCGGCGCGCGGACGGCAGGACCGCAGGCGCCCGTTCGACGGATCGCTCCGGCCCCGTCCCCCGCGCCGGCCGCAGCGCCTCCTCGTCCGGCCGTCGTTCCGCCTGCCGCTCAGCCTCCGGCGGCTCAGGCCCCGAGACCGGCGCCGGCCGCGCGGCCGGCGGCGAAGCGGCCCGAACCGCCGCCGATCGACACCTTCGACGAGGAGTCGGACGAGGAATCGTCCGTGCCCGACGAGCCCGCTGCGGCCGCGGGCGCCGACGTGAAAGATGCGTTCCTCGCCGAGGTGAAGCGCACGAAGGTCGGGTTCTTTCGCATGACCGTCGCGCAGGCGCATCGCATCGAGGTCGAGGGCGACCGTCTCGTCTTCTCGTTCTCGCCGGCGCACCGGCTGCTGAAGGACCAGCTCGAGCAGAACCGCACGTGGCTCGAGCCGCTGGCGGCGCGCGTGGCGGGCCGCCGCATGCACGTGGTCGGCGTGATGACCGAGGCGCCTTCGCCGCAGGCGTCGGGTGACCGGTCGTCCGGCAGGGCCGGCGCCGCCGGCGCGCCACCGGGGCCGAGCGAGGCGCTCAAGGCCGAAGTCGCCGCGGATCCGGACATGAAGACGTTGCTCGAGTTGATCCCGCTCGAGATCAAGGACATCGAGAAGATCTAGGGCTTATGAACATCCAGAACATGATGAAGCAGGCCCAGCAGATGCAGGATCGCCTGCAGAAGCAGATGGCCGAACTGCGCGTGGAAGCGACCGCCGGCGGGGGCATGGTGACGGTGGAGATGAGCGGCAACAAGCAACTGCTGTCGCTCAAGATCGACCCCGAGGTCGTGTCGAAAGAGGACGTCGAGATGCTGCAGGACCTGATCGTCGCGGCGATCAACGACGCGCAGCGCAAGGTCGAGGACGCCCTGCAGCAGCAACTCGGCGGCATGATGGGCGGGATGAAGATTCCCGGGATGTTCTGACGCCGATGCCCCAGCCTGAACCCGTGACCCGTCTGATCGAGGAACTCCAGCGCCTGCCCGGCATCGGCCGCAAGAGCGCGCAGCGTCTCGCGTTTCACGTCCTTCGCACGCCGCGCGAGGATGCCGAGCGGCTGTGCGAGGCCGTCCGTGACGTCAAGGACCGCGTGACGTACTGCTCGATCTGCAACAACATCACCGACGTCGATCCGTGCGCGTACTGCAGCGACGAGGGGCGCGACCGGCGGCTCATCTGCGTGGTCGAGGAGCCGCAGAACGTCATGGCAATCGAGAAGACGCGCGACTTCAAGGGCGGCTACCACGTCCTGATGGGCGCGATCTCCCCGCTCCAGGGGATCGGCCCCGACGAGTTGAAGATCAAAGGCCTGCTCGCACGCGTCGAAGGCGGGCACGTGGAGGAGGTCATCCTGGCCACGAACCCGAACGTCGAGGGGGAGGCGACCGCGATCTATCTCGCGCGGCTCCTCAAGCCGCTCGGGGTTCGCGTGACGCGCATCGCGATGGGCGTTCCCGTCGGCAGCGACCTCGAATACGCGGACGAAGTCACGATGCACAAGGCCATGGAAGGACGCCGGGAGGTCTGACAGGCGTATGCTGCCTCACGCGTATCAACTGCCCGCCGGTCTCCTGCTGATCCTGGCGGGGCTCCTGGCCTGCGTGGCGGGCTACCGTCTCTTCCGCGCGGTCCTCACCATCTACGGCCTCGTCATCGGTGCGTTGTTCGCGAGCACGCTCGTCGCGCCGGGCAACGTCACGGGCATGCTCATCGCGCTCGCCGTGGGCGGCGTCGTGGGCGCGCTGATCCTCTACGCCGGCTACTTCGCGGGCGTGGTGCTCGTCGGCGCGGGCTTCGGCGCGATGGCGGCGCACGCCGTCTGGACGCAGTGGGGTCGCGACCCCGGGGTCATCGTCATTCTCTTCTTCGCGGTTGCCGGGGGCGTCATGGCGTTTGCGTGGCAGCGCTACGCCGTGATATTCGCCACCGCATTTGTCGGGGCGCAGACTGCCGTTGCCGGTTTCGTCGCGCTCGTCGCGCACCGCGCGAATCGGCCGACCGGGATGGACGAGGTCTGGACCGGGCACCTGGGGACGCCGTTGATTGCACGTCAGTGGACTTTTCTCGCCTGGATCGCCCTCGGCATCGTGGGCGCGCTCGTCCAGCTCAGGTCCGGCTCGCCGCGGAGATCCGGCGGGCGACGGTAGCGCGGGCCACCCGGTCACCGCGTGGCGACGGGCCACCGCGCCCAGGTCGCGACCGAGCGGCGACGGGCGACTCGCCATCGCCGAGTGGCCTCGGCGAGACAAGCCGTGCCTGACATGGGTGGCAGTGGGCGCACGTCGGATTTGTGAGAGGACATCAGGCGGCCTCAGCCGCTTGCGCGTGGCGGCCGGCCGGCGCTACAATAACTTCTTCCCGGGCCAGCGCGCCCGCGCACCTGCCAGTGTTCCTCAGTAGCTCAATGGTAGAGCACCCGGCTGTTAACCGGGGGGTTGTAGGTTCGAGTCCTACCTGAGGAGCCAATCCTTTCCGACACTCCGTCTCTCCGAATGTAGAATGGCGACGAAATCCCGCCGTAGCTCCGTCTGCGGAGCGAAGGCGGATGAGGAGCCGATCTTCCTCTACTGCCTTGCGACCTCAATCACCATGCGTCGACCTCAGCAGGATTCGGAGTGCACGTCCCAGGGGGTTGCCCGCCTTCGCTCGCCGAGTTGATCGCGCGGCGAGCTTTGGCGAGGCCTCGCCGTAGCGCCGCATGTCGTGGGTGCGCGGCGCGGAGGCGGGTAGGTTCGAGTCCTACCTGAGGAGCCACCTTCCATCCCGTAATATTCCTAGCGTTTCGCTCGATTCCAGCGTCCCGGCCTTGCCGCAATTACCCACAACCGGAGGGTCGGAACTTGCCGTTTGGGTTCTTCTTGGGTCTTTCCGGGACCAGAACCGAGGAACCGGGACGTACTATGCGCCGCCGGAACGGGAGTAGCGGAACGCCCAACGTCGGGGCCGAGCCTGCCCCTGCTGTTTGACGCCCCGAGATGGACGCCAGGGCCGATTCGACCGGTGCGGATACGCCTTCAAGCTGCAGCACTCCATTGATGGGTTAGAATGCCTCGCGTTTGATTGCTTCCCGACAAACCTCATCGGTTCGGACGGAAAATGACGATCTCGGAGACCGACGCCGCTTCCAGATCGCGCACGCTTGAAGCGCAGCTGCTGCCCGTTCACGCGGAGCTGGAGCCGATGCTGACCGGGACGCGAGCCGCCTTGGAAGGCGGACGGCTTGTGGTCATCGTCGGGTCCTGGCAAACAACACGCGCTGGGGTACTTCTCCCTTTTCACATCTACTTGGGTTGTGCCGGTCTACACCACCTATTGCCCCTTCATCCTCAGGTGGGCGTTGTCTGCTTTCGCCCCACCGACCTTAGGATTCTAGATCTTCCGCTCTACAACACGACCGCCACGCTCGATGTGCGGCGATCGGAGCGAGTTCGACGGGCAAGCCTCGCGCCGCGGAGTGCAGAGGTGCTGACGCCATCCGATTGGGAACAAGGGCTGAACAGGCGCCCCGGACGTTTTCGCGATCTCGCACTACCGGCTTCATCATTTGTGCAGGTTTCTTCGTGGACCGGCGCTTCATTCGGCCGGCGGCGCCGTCCGGTCTTCGGCAGGATAGCGCGGAGTGGACCTGAACCGTCCTGTCTGGTCCACGCTAGAGGCGAGATTACCCGGGAGGAGGAGGTAGAACTTTCAACAGTGGATTTCCTTCTGGTCGATATTCAGGGCTTGCGTGGTTCATCTCGGTTCGAAGCGGTTGCTCGCTTGTTAAACCGGCGTTCAACGGAGCGCCCGACGGTTTTGATGGCATCTGGACCGTGTGACTTGGTTTCCCTTGCCGAGGGCGGCACTTTGGACCAGGCACTATTCTGCCAAGTCGGACGTCCGCTGTCACCGATAGCCACGGAAATCCGCTTGGTGGGCAGAGACAGGCTTGAAGCAGAGCGCAAGTTCGAATTCGCGTTCGGCGGTCTCAAAGACGGCGATCCGACAGATGTCAAATTGCTTTCCCTGGCGAAATCAGCATGGTGGGCGTGCCGCCAGAGGTTTGCGGGAGCGGAACAGGAGAACGAACTGCGGAAGTTCGACGCTGCGTTCGTCGGACTCGAATCGGAGAATCCCACGAAGGCGAACATGCTGCGGTTGGGCAAAGAACTACTCGACCGTCATGCCAGAGACGAACAGCTCGAGACAGAGCGCAGAGGCCAGGTCATCGAGGCGACTGTCTCTGCCCACGGTGCGAGTGGAGTTCTGGTCCTTACTCGAAACTGGCAGCAGCCGACATCTTTCGCGCCGAACTGGAGAAGATCGGATGGAGCGCCGAGGACCTTCAGACTCTGGGCGTAAGCATCCGTCCTCCGACATCGAGCCGCGAGGAAGGCATCGACAGTGTCGTGACGACGGGCTTCTTCGGACCAGCAACGCTAGACAACGCCCTTGGTACGAGGGCCCGGAATCTCTGCTTCATTGTCGATCCTCTCGAAGCGAGGGCGATCTGGTTTGGACTTCGAAGACTCATCTCAATTCTCGACCGTATTGGAGCATCCGATAGCCAGCCAGTTCTCCGAACGGTGCAGGAAGCAATAGAACGCTACGTTCCCGCATTCGCGACCGACGTTACGATCGACTGGCGATTCGAATCAGCCGCTGCCGCTTCAGGATTCGTCAACCACCTGACGGACGCCGTCGAGAGCGGTTTCGTCGCCATCCTTCTGAGCGATGGGACACGACTAGACGTCCACGAGAACGCTCGCTTTGAGGTCCTCAATGCATCGGCGCGGAGGCTGAAGACCGTCTCAGCAAGAGAACTGAATCGCGGGGACGAGATAATCATCCTCGCTGATTCGCACGCGCTCTTTTCGGACCGCCTCCTGAACGTCCTCGACACGGGGCAGCTTGCCGCTGCTGCCGAAGCCCGTCGAACTTGGCTCGAAGTCGTCAGGGCTGTGTTCGACGCGCGGCGCCGGCGCGTCGCCGACATCGCGCGCACTATGCAGGAAGACGGTTTCGAGGTGAAAGCCTTCAACGTCCGCTCGTGGCTGAGGCGCGATCCCCAGAACACCCTAGTTCCTGACAGACTCGACAAGTTCCTCTCGTTCGCGAGAGCACTCGGCGTTTCGTTGCCGGAAGAGGTTCTCCCCCAACTTTACGCGGAGATTTTGCGCCTCCGTCACGCTCACCGACGGTGTGGGCGCTATCTGGCTAGGGCTATCCGCGGGGCGTACTCCGGGCGCTTGGATGCTCCCACTTTGGCGAGGATTGAGCGGGACTGGGGAATGTCATGCCGCCAATTGATGGAAGCTGCCGAACAAGTAACGGTAGAGGACGTTTTGAAGTCAGGACCTGCTGATGTCACTCACTGACTCGGACTACAACACCTTCGCGAGCACGCTTGCAAATCGCATCTCCAACCGACTTCGAGGGCTCGACACCAGCGCTGCGAGGATCGTCAGCAACCGTCCTCAGGACCACGTCCTATCTGGATTCCTCACCCCTACTGGGCGCCCTCCCGCGACGGGGGAGACGCCTGAAGAGGTTCTGGCGGACGACCTACCTCGCGACAGCCCATACCAGCAAACGAACATCGGAGCGGAGTGGCTTGCTCCTGACAACGAGGCGTCAGGAGAACTCCTTGTCAGCGTGGCGGGTACCGTGTACGTCCGCCGTGTGCCGACATTTGAGGAGCAGAACGAGAGGGGTGTCTGGCGAACGGTTGTTGATCCAGTGCTTGGCCCCCGGCGTCTGACGGAGCTCGTGCCGGTCTGGACACGAGAATCGATTGGTCCTATAGAGAAGACAGTGCCGCTTCGGGAACTGGTGACGAAGGGACGCGCGCAGCTCGACCTGTCACCGGACCTTCAGCCGTTCCTCGACCTCATTGCGTTGTCGGGGCTCTTTTCTGGACGCCGACCGATTCGACTGCAACCGGAGCAAGTAGCAAGCGCGGACGCTTACACGCAGTTTCTTGCTCCTCAGAATGCGGACCGGATCGCACTCGCGTGGCGGCTGATGCTTGACGTTCGGCGGCTCCCATACCCCGCCCAGTCCGGGCTCGTACGTATCGCCGCGCGCATAGTGAATCAAACCGATGCGGTTCCAGGCGCCTCGTTGGACTATGTGGATCCAAATGTCTACGCGATCGCCTTTAGCGTGCGCATCCCACGTGCGGCTCATCGACCGACGTTGTTCCAGGAGCTTCCCGCAAGCTTCCGTTTCAATCGGGAAATGCCGGGGGTAGGCATTAACGGTCAAATCGACGCGAATGCCGCCGCGGATACGCTCACGTTGTCCGTGGAGACCGTTCCCATCAAGAGTGTGCCTCGACTCGAACCAAGAGAGATAGAGGGTGCCGAGCCGACGTTCAATTCCCTTGCCGAAGACGCTCCCGCGGTGCTCAGACAAATCCGAGACGAGATGTTGCGTTACGACCGACAGTCCTGGGCGACGAAGATTGCTCTACTGACAGGGCAAGAGCAAAGAGAGGCGGGCGAAGCGCGAGACCAATTCGCAAGGGAAGTCGAGAGGTTCAGTGCGGGGATAGCGCTCCTGGAAGACACCTCCTATCCACTGGTGCGGCGGGCATTTGAGTTAATGAACCTGGCAATGGATGCAGCCTCCAGGAAATTCACAGCCTGGCGGTTGTTTCAGATCGTGTTCATCGTCTCACAACTGTCCGAGCTCGCAGCCCGCGAGTACCCGGAACTCGCTACGACCGATGACGGCAGCGTGGAGGTGCTCTGGTTTGCTGCAGGCGGCGGGAAAACGGAAGCCTTCCTTGGTCTCATTTTGTGGCAAGCGTTCTTCGACCGCCTCCGCGGGAAACGCCTCGGTGTGACGGCATTCGTCAGATTCCCTCTGCGCCTCCTGACATTCCAGCAACTTCAACGCCTAAGCCGGTCACTGGCGAGTGCGGAGATCATCCGCGCCCGGGAAGGACTGGCTGGTGAGCGGTTCTCGATCGGTTACTTTGTCGGCAACAGCGTCACGCCAAATTCAATTTCTGACGACGATCATCGGCGCTTTCAATCGCAGGGGATAGATGCGAGGTTGCAACGCCTCTTTGCTTGCCCCTTTTGCTCAGCGAAGGTCAAAGTCCGGTATGAACCCTCCTTGCGGTTGATAGAGCATCGCTGTACGTCCCCGGATTGTCCGGGTGGCGCGGAGCGCCTCCCCGTCTACGTCGTCGACGCCGATCTCTACAGCCAGTTGCCGACGGTCATTGTGTCCACCGTGGATAAGCTCGCACAATTCGGGCAAAACCAGCGGTTCGCGAACCTGTTCGGGCGGATTGACGCGGTGTGCGGTTCGCACGGGGCAACATTTCGCGGCACCAATCGCCTGTGTGAAGCCGCCCGGCAGATCGCAGCGGGAGCCCGTCCGGAGAATTGCGGGCAATCGGAAGTGGACTATGGTCCATTCCACGATCCGGCACCCGCACTCCTTGTGCAGGACGAACTACACCTCCTGAGTGAAGAACTTGGGACATTTGACGCGCACTACGAGACTGCAGTCATGCGGCTTTCGCAGAGTCTGGGGGCAAAGCCGTGGAAGATCATCACGGCAACCGCGACGATCGAAGAATACAGGCAGCATGCGTGGCATCTCTATCTGAAGAAGGCGCGGCAGTTTCCAGGTCCCGGCCCCGAGGCGTACGATTCCTTCTACTACAGACAGAACCAGTCACGACTGGGGCGGATCTTCATCGGCGTCCTCGGCGTAGGACGCAAGCACACGCCGGCTGTCACGAAGGCTCTTACAACTGTTTACCTCGAGCTCCAGGCTGCGCGCGACCTGGCAGCGGTTGATCTGGCTCGGGCTACGACGACCTATACCGGACGGGAGATGTCGGAACAAGAATTCCGGACATTGGTCTTCCTCTACGAGATGGCACTGACATACGTCCTGACGAGAAAAGGTTCCGACCAGGTGGCAGAAGCCATCGAGTCCAGGGTGAAGAAGGAGATACAGGAAACTGCCCCTCGCCACGGCGAGCTGAAGACGGACATGTTCAACGGCGGTGTGGACGTGGCTGAGATGATTGCCGTGATGGAAGCAATTGCCAATGGAACTGGCGAGAACGATCCAGCAGAGCGCGTACGGGGACTCGTCACCACAAACATCATTGGGCATGGTGTTGACGTCGATCGATTCAACGTCATACTCTTTGCTGGCTTCACGCGCTTGGTGGCCGAGTACATCCAGGCTTCTGCCCGTGTCGGGCGTACGTATCCCGGCTTGTCTCTCCTGGTCGTCACTCCTCAGAGTGAACGGGACAGGAGCATCTTTGACCGATTTAGCAAGTTCCACGAATACCTCGATCGTCTGGTAGATCCCTCACCCGTAAACCGGTGGCCAGAACCGGCACTCTTTCGGACCGTTCCTGGCGTTCTCTGTGGCTATTTGATGGGCGTCGCGGCGGCGATGGTTGGGGCACAGATGCCCACGGTAGAGAGCGTTCAAGATCGTATAGGGCAAAGGGGAGCCGAGGCACTGAACGAGGACGCGGTCGTAGAGTGGATGCTTCGAGCCTATGGTGCGGACTTAGCACCGACCCGTCAGTACGGAGATCGCGTTTCCATTCGTTCGAAGAACGCGTTTAGCGCGGTGGTCAACACGCCGCGAACCGCGGGGCGACCGCAACCTCTCAATACGTACCTCAAGGCGATGCGCAGTCTGCGTGACGTTGACGATCCTGCCTCTGTTAACGTGAGCGATGACGAGGACGTTAGGATTCTGCGGGTGCTCATGAATGGCTAGACCAAGAAACACCGCAACCTCGGGAAATCGCGGCGAGGAGAGTCGGCAGCCCTCGATTCCTCCCATGCAACGGGGCGTCTCGCAACTGCTGTTCAATTATCTTCCCGGAAGGACCGTCGACTGGGAGGACGGGCTAGCAATTGTGCAACTAGGAGAGGTCCGGCTTTCAACCGGATGGGAACCAGACAGAATGGGCGCGGTTCTCTCCGAAGTATCGACCCTTCTCGACCGATGGCGATCGCGAGGCGGAACGGTCGATCGGCGGTTTCCGCCTCCCGGAGAAGCGGCGCGCTTCACAATCGGTGCTCCTGAGGCGATAGACGCCCACGTTCTTCGAACCGTACTTCTGTGCGGTGCGTGCTCGCGCTTGGTCTTCGTCAAACCTAGTTCGTTTAGAGGTGAGAACGGGCGTCGCTGTCCGTCGTGCAACGCATTGCGACTTAGGCAATTACCCCAGGTATTTGTCCACGGCTGCGGGGAACTAGTCCCCGTAGACGAATGGCTGCCCGCGACGAAGAAGAACCCAGACGGGTCCATCGAGGCGGTAAAGCGTCCTCTTCGGTGCCCTCGCTGCGGCACGGACGGGCAGCTATTCCTTCCGTCGCGGTCGGAACGTGTAAAGGACATGACCGTCGTCTGCCGGCGATGCAATACGGTCGTTGTTGAACGATTCACGGCACGGTGTCACCGATGTCTGAAGAACATCCTTAGGACAGGTCGTGACGTCGGAAGCGAGCCCGAAGCAGCAGGAGCAGGCGAGAAGGCAGACACACTGGTGACACGGATCGCCATGCGCATGACCCGGTACAGCGCCAGCGACTCGTATTATGCCCAATCGCTCACGGTGCTCCGCCTGGACCGACCCGCGGTCACAACCGAGCGCGATCAAGAGGTCGAGACGCTCGCTCAGATACTGCCGCCCAACCGGCGTCCCTCGGCTGCGGTAGGAGGGAGCGAGGGTCTGATGTCCCTCGTCAGGCGACTTCGAGACGCAGAAGTGGCTGGCGATACAGAGCGCACCGCACAGATCAGAAGGCTCATTGCGGAGGCGGCGCTAGGGAATCAGACCCCAACGCGACCTGTCGCGAGCGCTTCGGCTTCATGGACCGTCGCTGACCCGGACATTGAACGAGGCATTTCAGAAAGCCTTGCCTTTCGTCAAAACGTGACCTCGCGCCTGGCAAGGACCGTTGCGTCTGAGGCGGGCGGCGCCGGTGCCGCGCTGCTCGCGGACACTGACGAGCTGTGCCGACGACTGGGGATAGCAGAGGTTCGGTTGGTTGAGGACTTACCGGTCATTACAGCGACGTTCGGGTACACCAGGCGGTCATTCGAACCAACGTACGAGGAGCTGGGCTCAAAAGAACTGCCCACCGAGCTTAGACCGTTCCCATCGCTTGATGAGCGAGCGGCGCGGCGAATTCTACTGCCAGAGGCGACTGGAACGGTGCCGATTCTGGCACGAGAGTCAGAACACGAAGGCGTGTTCTTGTCTCTCGATCATGACCGCGTCATCAAATGGCTGGCCGCGAACGGCGTGAACCTCGGTGCCGAGGAAGGGACACCGCCGATCGCAAGAGTCCTTCGGGCTTTGGAACCCGTCGATCGCTACTCCGACCGGATTTGGGACTGCCCGACTCGTCGATTTGTCTTCGGCGTGGTCCATACGCTGTCTCACGTGGCAATGCGGGCGGCGAGCCGGTTTGCGGGAGTTGAGCGGACGTCGATTAGCGAGTACATCTTCCTACCCTTGATGGGCACGGTCATCTTCGACAACTCCAGCACCTTCCGGCTAGGCGGAATGGAGAGCATGGTAAAGTACCAGCTCCCCGCCTTCCTCTCCTGTCTTTCAAGAGAGGCTCTCGACTGCCTCTACGATCCCGACTGTCTTGATCACAGAGGCGCCTGTCACGGCTGCATTCACTCCCCGGAAATCTCCTGTCGCGTCTTCAACCACGGCTTGTCGAGGTCGTTCCTGTTCGGAGGTCACGCGCCCTGGGCAGACGTCGCGTCCGACCAACGGATTGTTGGCTACTGGCAGGTATGAGCATGGAGAGATCCGCCTACGTCGCAGCCGCGCGAGTGGTCCCTTGGTTGGTGGCAGACATCGAGGCGTCACTGGGGCGCTGCAGTGACGGCGATCTGATCGACGAGCGGTTTTTGCAGGATTCCGCCTCGACCAGACTGCCGTCTGACGAACAAGTCGCTCTAGTGACACGAGGGCTGAAGGCGGTCGGCGTATTGCGTGAGTCAACACGGGGCGTCGAGTTCCAGAAGACCGGAATGCAGGACACCGCCGGGTATCGCCAGGGAGTTCGTGACACCGTAGCGGCTGGCGAGCGTGAACGGTCTTGCCGCGACGACATCTCACTGTGTGCCGCCGTTCCCAATCGGGCGCCCGACAACATTAGGGAATGCGCGACGATCGAGGCGTCAGACCTTAGATCCGGCATCGTGGGCTTGATCTCTGCTACTAACAGGCGGCTGGTCTTGGCGTCGCCGTTCTGGGACGCAGACACAGCGGCGGACATTGCGGACATCGTAAGACGACGAATTGAGTGCGGTGTAACGGTTGATGTGCTTTCCCGGGGAGACAGCAGTAACGGTGTCTATAGACTCCGGAAAGCAATTGGCAACACATCCGCGCTCCGCATCTTCAGGTGGTACGAGAATCAGGGCGCCGGACAAGGTGTAACGACCTTCCATTTCAAGGCAGTTGTCGCCGACGACGGACACCGCGCGTACTTGGGTAGCGCCAATCTGACTCGCGGTGGCTTGCGCGCCACGATGGAGTTAGGACTCATCGTCAAGGGTGACATCGGACGCAGAGTTGCACGAATTGTCGATAGCGTGCTCGCTGCGTCCGAGCGCTATGAGCCAAACGAGTGATGATGCTTCCGGTTCAACGAAAGGAAAGGGACGCGCCTCCGTCCTGCAAGGTGTACACGCCGCGTCCACTCGCTGACGCGATTGTGCGTGCGCTGGGCGACACACCGAGCGACGAATGGCTCGAGCCCAGCGTCGGCGGATGCGTATTCCTGCAGTCGCTAGCGGCATTCGGCGTTCCGCGCGCCAGAATTCGCGCGTTGGATCTTGATCCGCTCCGTCACGGTTTCGATCGCTTGGCGCGCACTCTGCGTGGGCGCGACTTTCTCGAGTGGAGCTGTTCGACGGTAGAGCGCTTCTCGAAGGTGCTCGCAAATCCGCCGTACATTGCGCTCAATCGGGTAGACGCGGATGTGCGAAAGGCAGCACTGAAGATTCAGTTACCGTCTGGAAGCAAGGTTCCGCTGCGGGCGAATTGTTGGCTAGCCTTTCTGAGTGCCAGCACAAATCTCCTTCGTCCGTCCGGCAGCCTGGGCTTCGTACTGCCAGCCGCTTGGTTGTATGCGGACTACGCCGCCTCCTTGCGACAGGAGATCGCCACTTTGTTTGCGGACGTCGAGGTGCACCACAGCCGCAGACCCCTGTTTTCGTCCGTGCAAGAAGGGTCCGTGGTGCTTCTGGCGAGAGGTCTGCGGGCGAATGCATCTCCTGTCGCTGGGCACTTCCGCCAGTGCCACTACGAGACGAGTGAGGAACTGATCCGTGGACTCGAACGCAGTGGCGAACGCACGGTGCGACCATCGGGAGCGGAAGCGGAGGCTATGGCACCTGCCGAGAACGCACGTGCGAAGCAGGAACTGCGAGTTCTAGGTCTGACTAAGGTAGTGGACGACCGGGCAGAGCGGGTCCGGGACGTGATGACGATCCGGCTCGGGGCAGTGACGGGTGATGCTTCGTACTTCTTGTTGACCGAGAACGAGCGAGAGGCAAGGGAGATTCCCAAGGGAGCTCTTGTGCCTGTCGTCTGCCGAGCGCACCACCTAACGAGCGGCAAGGTGAGCGAAGAGGACTGGAACCTGTTGCGGGACGCCGGCGAAAAGGCCTGGTTGTTTCGTCCGACGACGAGCGATAGTCACCTACCGGCGGTTAAGGCGTATCTGGGTTTGCGCCGGAACAACGGCGGATGCAACAGGAGTGCGTACAAGGTCCGATCTAGAGAACCTTGGTACCAGACGCCCATGCCAGATGTGGTAGACGCGTTCATTAGCGGGATGTCCAGCTGGGGACCGTGGCTGGTGTTTCGTGAGATGCCGGGGCTCTCCGCCACGAATACTCTGTACGTCGTGCGCTTCGCTGGGGCATTCTCAATGGACGAAAGAGCGGCGTGGGCAATGTGGCTTTTGACGACCGATGCACGCAGGCTGCTGGCCGAGCGTGGCAGGCGCTACGCAGACGGTTTGGTGAAGTTCGAACCGGGCGATGTCGCTAACATGCCGATCCGCAGGCCGTCTCAGACTCATGGCGCCTACGCGGCCTACCAGCGCGCCGTTCGACTCCTGACGGCCGGAGAGGGACTCCGTTCGCAGGCGATAGCCGACGAGTGGTTTTGCTGAGCGTTACATAAGGTAGTGACTTCAACAGATCCGCTTGCTGTCATAAGGCCACACTGGCGCTGACCCGCTGTAGTCGGCGGGTGAGCAGCTCCGTCAACCCGTTTGTCTCGGATTGACATGACCAGCAAAGACCCGCTTCTGACGCGCTTTGCCGCCGAGCATTCAATCGATGTGCGCAGTCTGCCGGACGCCGAACGGGACGAATTACATTGGGTGCGGCGATGTGCCGAAGCAGTCGATAGAGGCTACGCCGCTCTCTCCGAACAGACTATTGTCTCGGACCCGGCGGTAGGGGTGCTGTGGCATCTTCTCGCTCGGTGCCAAGAAATGGCGGAAGGCGCTATTGTGACTTTCGCGGCGGCGTCGGGTGCGGCAGCAGAGGTGCTGTCTCGCGCGGTTGTCGAGAGAGCCTTGGCGATTCAGTTCATTATCATGAGCCCTCGGGCGCGGCTAGCAGCGTATCTGCGCCACCACGTTGACGATGTCGATCGTCAGATAGCGCAGTGGAGGACTCTAGCGTCGTCGCTGCCAGACGAGGAGCGGCGCGTACACGTCGAGGCGTGCAACTACCGGGCAGTGGCGAATCGAACCATGCGTTCGCTTGTGGACCGCCTTGAGAATGAATTGGTTGGGAAGAATCGTCGTGAGAAGTGGCCTTCGCGTATTGCCGAACGATTCGAAGGGCTGCACGACCGCGTCATGTATCGAACGATGTACGCTCGGCTTTGCTCCGAGACGCACTTCGACGCTGAAGAGACGCTTCGCTACATCGTTGGCAAGTTGGAGGGTTAAGGTGGACCCCAAAGTCTAGACAAAGATCTGGGCCGAGATAGTTAAGATCTTGCCGTCCCTTAACAGGCGCGGAGGCCTCGCCAGAGGCCGCAGCGCCCCTCCGTGAACGTCAGGCAACCTTCGCCCCGGCGTACACCACCGCTGGCGTCCGGTAGGCGAGCGACTGGTGGGGGCGTTCGTCGTTATAGAACCGAAAGTAACGCCCCAGCTGGCGTCGCGCCTCAGGCACCGACCCGTAGTCCTTCAGGTACACTTCTTCGTACTTCACCGAGCGCCACAGCCGCTCGACGAAGACGTTGTCGAGCGCGCGGCCGCGACCGTCCATGCTGACCCGCGCCCCGGCGGCTTCGATCCGTGTGGTGAACCCCGTCGCCGTGAATTGCGCGCCCTGGTCCGTGTTGAAGATCTCCGGCCGGCCCCGTGCGAGCGCCTCGTCGAGGGCGTCCAGGCAGAACTGGCCATCAATCGTCACCGACAGGTCCCACGCCAGCACGCACCGGCTGAACCAGTCGAGAATCGCGACCAGGAACACGAAGCCGTGCCGCAACCGCACGTACGTAATGTCGGTGCTCCACACCTGGTCGACGCGCGTGATCGGCACGTCGCGCAACAGGTACGGGTAGACCTTGTGCCCCGGATGGGGCTCACTGAGGCGCGGTTTCGGCCCGACCGCCTCCAACCCCAGCGCCCGCATCAAGCGCTGCACGTGCTTTCGATTCACGGCATGCCCCACGCGCTGCTGCAACGCCACCTGCATCCGCCGCGAGCCGTAGAACGGCGTCGCGGTGTACTGCTCGTCCAGCAGGCGCATCAACAGCAGGTCCGCCTCGCTCACCGCCACCGGCTGGTAGTAGAACGAGGACCGCGGCAGCTCCAGCAAGGCACACTGCTGCGCGACGCTCAGTCTCGGATGCTTCGGGTCGACGACGGCGCGTCGGTCAGCGGTCGACCAGGTCGTGTATTTTCTTCAACCAGTCCAGCTCCACCTTGAGCTGGCCAATCTCCTGATACAGGGCCGCCTTCAGCGCCTCGTGGTCCTCCACCTCGGTGTCGCGCCGCGTCGCGAACACCTCAGGCAGCGCGGCCACCGCCTGCTTCTTCCACTTGGCGATCTGAATCGGATGCACCTCGAACGTCGACGCCAACTCGCTCAACGTCCGGTCCCCGCGCAACGCCGCCACCGCCACTTTCGCCTTGAACTCCGCACTGTGCAGTCGTCGTTTGGCCATCGTCGGCACTCCCTCTTCCGGGCCGACGATCTTAACTTACGCGGCTGTCCAGTTTTCGGGGTCCACTATA